>NZ_JBFAIP010000007.1:0-218387 GCF_040654775.1 Streptomyces sp. NPDC050636 | reverse complement strand
GCAAGATCTCCAACCACAGATCCCCTTTGGCGTAATTGACCGGTAGACAGTGAAGTGCGCCCGCGTACAAGGCCGTTCGGATGCACAACCTCAGCACCCCGGTGCCGTGATACCTTGAGTACACAACGACGCGGGGTGGAGCAGCTCGGTAGCTCGCTGGGCTCATAACCCAGAGGTCGCAGGTTCAAATCCTGTCCCCGCTACTGGAAAACGAAGGCCTGGATCCAACTGGATCCGGGCCTTCGTCATGCGTGGGGACCGGTGCGGTGCGCGCCGGGTCGAACGGTGTATGTGGGGAACCTGTGTGCTTGAGTTTGACAAGTCGCCGTATCGGGAAGTCGACAAACCGCTGAAGTGACCTCACTGGCTGCGGTATACCAGGTGTACGCGGGTTACAGGTGATGCGACGATGGGTCTTATGGGGGACAAGGCAAGGTTGTTGGAGACAGACCGGTTTGTGCATGCGCCCGACGACGGGCGCGAACCCGAGCTGCCGATGGATGCGATGGAGGCCGCGGAGGCCGCCGAAGCGTCCGACGCGGTGACCGAGACCGGCCACCGCCGGGCCGCCGAGGCGGGCGACACCGCCGCCATGAGCGCGCTCGGCGCGCTGCTGCTGCGCCGCGGCGATCTCGACGGCGCCGAGCCGCATCTGCGTTCCGCCACCGCCGCCGGTGACCGCGCCGCCGCCAACAACCTTGGCGTTCTGCTGCATCAGCGGGGATACGCGGACGAGGCGGCCGGCTGGTGGCGTATCGCGGCCGTCGCCGGTTCCGCCGCCGCCGCGCACGCCCTCGGGCGCCACTACCGCGAGCGCGGCGACGAGCCGGCCGCCGAGTACTGGCTGCGCCAGTCCGCCGAATCCGGCCATTGCCTGGGCGCTTACGCGCTCGCCGACCTGCTGGAGCACCGCGGCGATGTCGGCGCCGGACGCTGGTTCCGCGCCGCCGCCGAGCGCGGCCACCGCGAGGCCGCGTACCGCCTGGCCCGGCTCATCGAGGACGGCCGCGAGGCGGACCGCCGGGCCGTTCCCGCCTACGGGGAGCTCACCCAGGAGGCGGAGGCCGAGCAGTGGTACCGCCAGGCCGCCGCGCGCGGACACCAGCGCGCCGCACTGCAGTTGGGCACGCTCCTGGAGGAGCGGGGCGACGTCCAGGAGGCGGGCCGCTGGTACCTTTCCGCCGCCAAGGACGGCGAGGCGCGCGCCGCCTGCGCGCTGGGCTTCCTGCTGCGCGACGCCGGTGACGAGGAGAGCGCTGCGGAGTGGTGGCGCCGTGCCGCCCAGGACGGCGATGGCAACGCTGCCAACGCCCTGGGCGCACTGCACGCCGACCGCGGCGAACTGCAGACCGCAGAGCGCTGGTACCGCGTCGCGCTGGACGCCGGGGACGTCAACGGCGCCTACAACATCGGGCTGCTCTGCGCCGAGCAGGGCCGGGCCGGGCGCGGTGAGCAGTGGTACCGCCGGGCCGCCTACGCCGGGCACCGCGAGGCGGCCAACGCGCTCGCCATCCTGCTGCTGCAGCGCGGCGACGCCTCGGGCGCCGAGCCATGGTTCTCGAAGGCCGCCGAGGCGGGCAGCGTGGATGCCGCGTTCAACCTCGGCATCCTGTTCGCCGGGCGCGGCGAGGAGCGGATGGCGCACGCCTGGTACGAGCGGGCCGCCGCGGCCGGGCATACGGAGGCGGCGCTGCAGGTCGCCATCGTGCAGCTGCGCGACGGCGAGGAGGGGGCAGCGGAGCGGAATCTGCGCTGTGCGGCCGACGGCGGCAGCCCCGAGGCGGCCTTCCGGCTCGCCGACCTCCTGGACCGCCGGTCCGCGGAGGCGAGCGACGCCGGGCTGCCGGACGGTGAGCGGGCGCCCGACGACGAGAGCACGGAGTGGTACGAGCGGGCCGCGCGACAGGGACACCGCCGCGCCCAGGTTCGGGTTGGCATGTTCGCGGCGGCTCGCGGCGATGTCGTCGAGGCGGCGACGTGGTACCGCGCGGCGGCCGAGGCCGGCAGCGGTAACGGCGCCTTCAACCTCGGGCTGCTGCTGGCCCGCGAGGGCAGCCTCCCCGAGGCCGCCCTCTGGTGGCAGCGGGCGGCCGAGGGCGGGCACGGTCGCGCGGCCCTGCGGCTGGCGCTGCTCGCCGCCCGGCGCGGCGCGCTCGCCGAGGCGCAGGCCTGGTGCGCGCAGGCCGTGGAGCTCGGTCCGCCGGAGGTGGCGGAGCGGGCGGCACGGCTGCGTGCGGCGCTTCAGGAGGAGCTGAGCGCGTAGGCGCGGTCTGATGCCCAGGGCCGGGTCCCGGAGGCCGGGGCCTGGGTATCAGGAAGGGATTTGCGCTGGTCGTCGGCCTGGGGTTAGAGTTGACCCACAACGACGCGGGGTGGAGCAGCTCGGTAGCTCGCTGGGCTCATAACCCAGAGGTCGCAGGTTCAAATCCTGTCCCCGCTACTCAAAGACTGAGGCCCGGATCCATTGGATCCGGGCCTTCGTCGTGTCTGCGTGCCGAACGCGAGGGCCGGCCGTCTTCCGGATGCACGAAGGAGCCCGCGGCCATGAGGGCGCGGGCTCGGTGTGGGGTGCGTGGGGGCGGCCCCGGACGGGGGCCACTCCCCGGTGCGTCAGGAGTGAGCGCTGCAGTTGGGGCAGATGCCCCGGTAGGTCACGGTGACCTCGGAGACCTGGAAGCCGTAGCGCTCCGGTTCGGGCAGCGCGGAGAGCGGGTCGCCCTGGACGTGGACATCGCGGATCGTGCCGCACCGCGAGCAGACGAGGTGCTGGTGGTCGTGGTGGGCGTTCGGGTCGTAGCGCTTCGCCCGGCCGTCCGTGCTCACCTCGATCACCTCACCGAGCGACACCAGCTCGCCGAGGGTGTTGTAGACGGTGGCGCGGGAGATCTCCGGGAGCCGGTCGGCCGCCCGGGCGTGCACTTCGTCAGCGGTGTAGTGGACGTGGTCCCCGTCGAGGACCTCGGCGACGACGCGTCGCTGCGCGGTCAGCCGCCAGCCGCGTCCCCGGAGCCGTTCAAGCAGGTCACTCATGCCATTCACCTATCAGTCAGATACAGCAAGGGTAGCAGTGGCCGGTCCATCCCCGGATCAGGTACGAGTTTCGGCTTCATCTTGACTTAGACAATGTCCAATGTAGGATCGAGATCGGCGCAAGCCAGGGCAGGGACAAAGACTTCAGGAGGCGCACGTGTCGGTAGAGAGCACCACCGGACCGCTGACCACGGAGGCCGGAGCTCCGGTCGCGGACAACCAGAACAGCGAGTCGGCGGGCATCGGCGGTCCCGGCCTGATCCAGGACCAGCTGCTGATCGAGAAGCTCGCGCACTTCAACCGTGAGCGCATCCCGGAGCGCATCGTGCACGCCCGTGGCGCCGGTGCGTACGGCACCTTCACGGTGACCGCGGACGTCACCAAGTACACCCGCGCGAAGTTCCTCTCGGAGATCGGCAAGCAGACCGAGACCTTTCTGCGCTTCTCGACGGTCGCCGGCAACCTCGGCTCGGCCGACGCGGTGCGTGACCCGCGCGGCTTCGCGCTGAAGTTCTATACGGAGGAGGGGAATTACGACCTGGTCGGGAACAACACCCCCGTCTTCTTCATCAAGGACGCCATCAAGTTCCCCGACTTCATCCACACCCAGAAGCGCGACCCGTACACCGGCTCGCAAGAGGCCGACAACGTCTGGGACTTCTGGGGTCTGTCGCCCGAGTCCACCCACCAGGTGACCTGGCTGTTCGGCGACCGCGGCATCCCCGCCACGCTCCGCCACATGAACGGCTACGGCTCGCACACCTTCCAGTGGAGCAACGCCGCGGGCGAGGCCTTCTGGGTCAAGTACCACTTCAAGACCGACCAGGGCATCAAGAACCTCACCCAGGCCGAGGCCGACAAGCTCGCCGGTGAGGACCCGGACAGCCACCAGCGCGACCTGCGGACGTCCATCGAGAACGGCGACTTCCCGACCTGGACCGTGCAGGTGCAGATCATGCCGGCGGACGAGGCGGCCGCCTACCGCTTCAACCCGTTCGACCTGACCAAGGTCTGGCCGCACGAGGACTACCCGCCGATCGAGATCGGCAAGCTGGAGCTCAACCGCAACCCGGAGAACATCTTCGCCGAGGTCGAGCAGTCGATCTTCTCCCCGCACCACTTCGTGCCGGGTATCGGTCCGTCCCCCGACAAGATGCTCCAGGGCCGTCTCTTCGCGTACGGCGACGCGCACCGCTACCGCGTCGGCATCAACGCCGACCACCTGCCGGTGAACCGCCCGCACGCCACCGAGGCGCGCACCAACTCCCGTGACGGCTTCCTGTACGACGGCCGGCACAAGGGCACGAAGAACTACGAGCCGAACAGCTTCGGCGGCCCGGTCGAGACCGGTCAGCCGCTGTGGCAGCCGGTCGCGGTGACCGGCCGGTCCGGTGAGCAGGCCGCCCCCTCGCACGCCGAGGACGACGACTTCGTGCAGGCGGGCAACCTCTACCGCCTGATGTCCGAGGACGAGAGGGAGCGTCTGATCAACAACCTGGCGGGCTTTATCGCCAAGGTCTCCCGTGACGACATCGCGCAGCGCGCGATCGAGAACTTCCGCAAGGCGGACGCGGACTACGGCAAGCGGCTGGAAGCCGCGGTCCAGGCCCTGCGCGGCTGAGCTTTGCGGCGCCCTTTGCGGCTAAACCGCCGCCGCTCTCGCGGTTGTGGTTGATCGCCGTGGGGGTTGCTCAAGCGCCGCTTGCCGTACAAACGAAGAGGCCGGATGCCAATGGGCTCCGGCCTCTTCGCGTGCCCGGGGCCGTACGGGCGGGGCGGCTCAGGCAGGTATCGCGCCGGCCCGTTCGATGACCTCCGACCAGCAGTGGAGGATGTCGCGTACGGAGACGATGCCGACCGTTTCTCGGTCGTCCAGCACGATGAGATGGCGGAAGCCGCCGCGTACCATGGCTTCCGCCGCCTCGTCCAGGGTCCAGTCCGGAGCGGCGAAGACCACGTCTGAGGTGGTGTGGGCCTGGGCGGTTTCCCGGTCGGGGTTCTCGCCCGCGCCGAGCGAGTTGAGGATGTCGCGTTCGGTGAGGATGCCGATGCCGCTGGTGTCGCCGTCGAGGACGACGGCCGCGCCGACGCGGCGCGCCGACATCAGCCGGGCTGCTTGGCGGAGGGTGTGAGCGGGCCCGATGGTGAGGACCACCGTGCTCATGGCGTCGCGGACGTACATGGGCATGGAGTGGAGCCACCTCCTTCGTGAACGTGGCTTGCGAATGAATTCACAAGTTCACAAACTGGCGGATTCTCATGTTCACATGCTCACGCCGATGCAACAAGGGGCAGGCGCCGGACCGTTAGGAAGGTGTCCCCCCGGCGGTCCGGTCCGCGCCCGCCCCCTCGCAGCTCAGTGCCGGTCGTCGCCCACGTAGCTCAGCAGGTCCTCGTGCAGCAGGCCGTTGGAGGCCGCCGCGTTGCCGCTGTGCGGGCCCGGCTTGCCGTCCAGGCCGGAGAACCGGCCGCCGGCCTCCTGGACGACGACCGCGCAGGCCGCCATGTCCCACAGTGAGAGCTCCGGCTCCGCGCAGATGTCCACCGACCCCTCGGCGATCATCATGTACGGCCAGAAGTCGCCATAGCCCCGGGTGCGCCAGCAGTCCCGGGTCAGATCGAGGAAGCCGGGCAGCTTGCCGCGCTCCTCCCAGCCGGTCAGCGAGGAGTACGCGAACGACGCGTCCTGGATGCGGCCGACCTTCGAGACCTGCAGCCGGGACGCGGACGTCAGGCTGCGTCCGGTGAAGGCTCCCAGGCCCTCGGCGGCCCACCAGCGGCGGTTGAGCGCCGGCGCGGAGACGATGCCGACCACCGGCCGGTCACCGCCCTCGCCGCGCTCCATCAGCGCGATCAGGGTCGCCCAGACCGGAACCCCGCGGACATAGTTCTTCGTGCCGTCGATCGGGTCGATGACCCAGCGGCGTGGACCGGCGCCCTCGCTGCCGAACTCCTCGCCGAGCACCGCGTCCCGTGGCCGCGCGCGCTGGAGGTGGCCGCGGATCAGCTCCTCCGCGGCCTTGTCCGCCTCGCTGACCGGTGTCATGTCCGGTTTGGTCTCGACCTTGAGGTCGAGCGCCTTGAACCGGTCCATGGTCGCGGCGTCCGCGGCGTCCGCGAGGACATGGCCGAGGCGAAGATCATCGTGATAGTCGGGCATGTGCGAACAGTATCTACTGGTATACGCGGGAGCCACATGGCCATGCCCGGCCGGACGTGTGACACCCGCCGGCCCGGCGTGTGACGGCTCCCGGCCCGCCGTGCGGCGACCCTTGACAGTGCATGGCGCCGCGTCAATTCTGTGCGGACTCCGGCCATATGGGCCGGCGGCCCGGGAGGCGACGGATGACCGCAGCGCGTGAATCCTTGCTCGACGCCGCCATGACGGCGCTGACGACCCGGGCGTGGGCGGCCATCCGGATGGTCGATGTCGCGACGGCGGCCGGTGTCTCCCGGCAGACCCTCTACAACGAGTTCGGCAGCAAGGAGGGGCTGGCCCGCGCCCTCGTACGCCGGGAGACCGACAACTACCTGGCGGGCGTCGACCGGGTGCTGACCCAGGAGGGCGCGGCGGCCGCCGGGCCGCAGGACGACGCGGCCGGCCGAGTGGTGGCCGCGGCCGCCTGGACGCTGCGCACGGCGCGCGCCAACCCGTTGGTCCGGGCCGCGCTGACCGGCTGCTGGAGCGACCGGCTGCCGGCCCCGCCCGAAGCGTCGGCGGAACCGGCCCCCGTACGGGCCGCGCATCCGGGCGTCCCCGCGCAGCGTGCCGCGTCGTCCGGCGAGGGGCCGCTGCCGGGGCCCGCCGAACTGGTCGGCCGGTTCTGCGACCGGGCGGTGGCGGCCCTGGAGACGGACTGGCCCGAGGAGGAGCTGCCCGCCCTCGGAGCCGCCTGCGAGACCGCGGCACGGCTGACCCTGTCCTGTGTGGTCGCCCCGACCGGCCCGGCCGCGCCCGTACCGGCGCCCGCCGGGTCAGCGGTGGGACAGCCGCGGTGCGAGGCCGAGGCGGAGGCGGTGTCGCGGCTGGTGCGGGGGGCGTTCGCGCGGCTGCCGGCCGGGGATGCGGCGGCTGACACGACGTCACAGGGGGTGCGGGGGCGGCCGGATGGCGACCCGTAGGAGGCGGGGGAACAGATCCCTTACGGGATGCGAGCGCCCCTTGCGGGCCACAACGTGGGGGAACCGGTTGGTATTCCTGTAGGGGCGGAGGGAGAGAGCAGCTGCTCTCAGTGAGACGAGCTGAGAGCAGCTGCTCTCAGTGCGACGAGCCCGACAGTTGCAGGCCGATGACGCCGACGATGACCATGGTGATGGAGACCAGCTTCAGGGTGGAGACCACATCGCCCAGGAAGACCATGCCGTAGATGGCCGTGCCGGCCGCGCCGATACCGGTCCAGACCGCGTAGGCCGGGCCGACGTCGAGCCTGCGCAGAGCCAGCGTCAGCAGGCCGAAACTGCCGAGGGCGAAGGCGGCGAAGGCGACGGTGGGGAAGAGCCGGGTGAAGCCGTGCGAGAGCTTGAGGCAGACCGCGAAGCCGGTCTCCAGGAGCCCGGCCACGACGACCAGCAGCCATGCCATCGCCATATCGCATTGCCTCCGCCCGCGTCCCCGTCCCGGCGAAGCGACCCGGTGACCGCTTCGCCAGCCTTGGTGTGATTATGCAGTTACCCCGGACGGACGGCAGCGAATTCCGGCGATCAGTCGCCCTCGCGTCGCTCCCGGGTGGCCAGCAGGCGGCGCAGCGAGTACAGGCGGGCCGGATCGGCGTGCCCGTCGGAGACCCATGTGTCCAGCGCGCAGTCCGGTTCGTCGTGGCTGCAGGCGCGCGGGCAGTCGGCGGTGCCCGGTTCGAGGTCGGGGAAGGCGTGGATCACGCGCGACGGGTCGACGTGGTGCAACCCGAAGGACCGTACGCCCGGGGTGTCGATGACCCAGCCCGAGTCATCGGGGAGGGGGAGAGCCAGGGCCGAGGTGGTGGTGTGGCGGCCGCGGCCGGTGACCGCGTTGACGTGCCCGGTGGCCCGACGGCGGTCCGGTACCAGGGCGTTGACCAGGGTCGTCTTGCCCACCCCGGAGTGCCCGACGAACGCCGTCATACGGCCCGTCAGCTGTTCCCTGATCCGCTCGGCGGCGCTGCCGTCGGTCAGCTCGTCGCGGTTGGTGACGACAAACGGGACGCCCAGCGCGCCGTACGACTCCAACAGGGCGTCCGCGGACGCCAGATCGGACTTGGTCAGCACGAGGAGCGGGTCCAGGCCGGCGTCGTACGCGGCGACCAGGCAGCGGTCGATCAGGCGCGGGCGCGGCTCGGGGTCGGCGAGGGCGGTGACGATCGCGAGCTGGTCGGCGTTGGCGACCACGACCCGCTCGTACGGGTCGTCATCGTCGGCCGTACGGCGCAGCGTCGAGGTGCGCGGCTCGACCCGGACTATCCGGGCGAGGGTGTCCTTGGCGCCGGTCAGATCGCCGACGACGGCGACCCGGTCGCCGACCACCGCGCTCTTGCGGCCCAGTTCGCGGGCCTTCATCGCGGTGACCTTGCGGCCGTCGATCAGACAGGTGAGGCGGCCGCGGTCGACGGTCAGGACCAGGCCTTCGCCCGCGTCCAGATGCTTGGGGCGGATGTTGGTGCGGGGGCGGTTGCCCTTGGGGTTGGGGCGGACACGGATGTCGTCCTCGTCGGGGTTCTTGCGGTAGCGGCGCATGGCGGCGTGACCCCTCAGCCTCTCCGGGCGGGGACGGCTGCCGGGTCGAGCATGTCCGTCCACATCGCGGGGAAGTCGGGCAGCGTCTTGCCGGTGGTGGCGACGTTCTCCACCTCGACGCCCTCGACGGCGAGGCCGATGACCGCCGCGGCGGTGGCCAGCCGGTGGTCGTCGTAGGTGTGGAAGACACCGCCGTGCAGCGCGCGCGGCCGGATGTGCAGACCGTCCGCGGTCTCGGTGACATCACCGCCCAGCTCGTTGATCTCCTTGGTGAGGGCGGCCAGGCGGTCGGTCTCGTGGAGGCGCAGGTGGGCGACGCCGCGCAGGGTGGACGGGGAGTCGGCGAGGGCGGCGACGGCGGCGATGCCGGGGGTCAGCTCGCCGACCTCGCCCAGGTCGACGTCGATGCCGTGGATACGGCCGCTGCCGGTGAACGTCAGGCCCTGGTCGGTCAGCTCGCAGGAACCGCCCATGGTGGTGAAGATCTCGCGCAGCGCGTCACCGGGCTGCGTGGTGTGCTCGGGCCAGTCCGGGATGGTGACCCGGCCGCCGGTGACCAGCGCGGCAGCCAGGAACGGCTGGGCGTTGGACAGGTCGGGCTCGACGATCAGATCGCGGCCCAGCAGGGCGCCGGGGGTGACCCGCCAGACGTTCGGCTCGCCGCCGGCCTCGGGGGTGTCCACCTGGGCGCCGACACCGCGGAGCATGTCGACGGTCATCCGGATGTGCGGCATCGACGGCAGCGCCGAGCCGGTGTGCCGTACCTCCACGCCCTGGTTGAAGCGCGGCGCGGACAGCAGCAGGGCGCTGACGAACTGGGAGGACGAGGAGGCGTCGATCTCGACCGGGCCGCCGTCCAGGGCGCCGCCGCCGTGCACCGTCATGGGGAGGGAGCCGCGGCCGTCGTCGTCGATCCGGGCTCCGAGCGCGCGCAGCGCCTCGATGACGCCGTCGAGCGGGCGCTCGTAGGAGCGCGGGTCGCCGTCGAAGCGGATCGGGCCGTCGGCGAGCGCCGCGACCGGGGGCAGGAAGCGCATGACCGTGCCGGCGTTGCCGACGTCGACGGTGGCCGGGCCGTGCAGCCCCGCCGGGATCACCCGCCAGGCCTCACCGCCGCCGGCCTGCCCCACCGCGCCCGCGGAGCTGGAGGAGGCGGTCTCCTCGATGCCGACGCCCATGGTGCGCAGGGCCTCGGCCATCAGGAGCGTGTCGCGGGAGCGCAGCGGGCGGCGCAGCCAGCCGGGCTCGGAGGACAGGGCGGCCAGCACCAGGCCGCGATTGGTGACCGATTTCGAGCCGGGCACCGTCACGGTTGCATCGACCGCCCCGGGGGCGAGGGGGGCGGGCCACAGGGCGGGGAAAGCGGGGCTCTCGGTCATGCCCTTACTTTAATGGCTGGGCAAGGGTGCCGATCTTGATCAAAAGTGGCGCAACGTATACGAAACACGACGCTGGTAGTGCGCCTGCGCGTCGGGGGAGCGCCGCACCACGGGTCCCAGGTGCGGTGGGACACGCGTCGGAGCGGACCGCCGGGCGGGGGTCAGAGGCCGAGCATCCACTGGCCGCCGCCGATCAGGGAGCACAGCGTCACCACATGGAACAGACCGAGCCAGATGGCCGCCGGGACGTTGGTGAGCCGGGCCAGCTGGTCCGGGTCGGAGTCCCCCGCGCTGCCGCGCCGCCGCTTGCCCATCAGCTCGAACGGCGGCCGGACGCCGCCCAGTAGCAGGAACCACACCACCGCGTACGCGAACGCCGCCTGCACATCCGGCGTCGTCAGCCAGGAGACGAGGAAGAAGGCGGCACCGGCCAGGACGACGGTGAGCACCCCGTAGGCATTGCGGATCATGACCAGCATCGCGATGAGCAGCGCGGTGGCGCCCCACAGCAGCGCCGTGATGTGCCCCGCGGCCAGCAGCGCGGCGCCCGCGAGGCCCAGCAGGGACGGCGCGATGTAGCCGGCCGCGGCGGTCAGCACCATGCCGAGCCCGGTCGGCTTGCCCCGGGAGACGGTCAGCCCCGATGTGTCCGAGTGCAGCCGTATGCCGTCCAGGCGGCGGCCGGTGACCAGCGCGATCAGCCCGTGGCCGCCCTCGTGCGCGATGGTGACGGCGTTCCGCGACAGCCGCCACACGGGGCGCGGGAGCACGGCGCCCAGTGCGAGCACCCCCGTGGCGATCACCAGCCAGAACGACGGATCGGGCTGGGTCCCGAAGACTCGGCTCCATACGTCGGTGATGTGGTCGGTGTCCATAGTCCGCGTCTCCCCTTGGTTTGGCATGGCAGTGTGGCATGCATGTGCGGTAGGTATGCAGCGAGTCGTCGGCCCGAGGACCTGGTGGGGATCTTCGACGTCCAGCAGTGGGAGCCGACGGAGACCTTGGCGCCCAGTTGGAACGTGGCTCCCACGGACAACGTGCACGCGGTGCTCGAACGTCCCCTCAAAGGCGCGGCGGCCGACGATTTCCCGCCGGGCCCGGTGCGCCAGCTGCGGACGCTGAAATGGGGCCTGGTCCCGTCGTGGTCGAAGTCACCCGACACCGCCGCGAAGATGATCAACGCGCGGGCCGAGACGGTGCACGAGAAGCCGTCCTTCAAGCAGGCCTTCGCGGCCCGTCGGTGTCTGCTGCCCGGGGACGGCTATTTCGAGTGGGTCACCGATGCCGCCGAGCGGCAGCTGGAGGAGCAGGGCCGTAAGAAGCGGCCGCGTAAGCAGCCATACTTCGTGACGCCCGCCGACGGCTCCGTCATGGCGATGGCCGGGCTGTACGAGTTCTGGCGGGACCGGACCCTGCCCGGTGACCACCCGCTGGCGTGGTGGGTGACCTGCACCGTCGTGACGACCGCGGCGGAGACCGCACCGCTGGCCGGTGCCACCGGGGGCGAAGGACCGCAGTCCCTCTCCGACATCCACCCCCGGATGCCGCTGGTGCTGACACCGGACCGCTGGGATGCCTGGCTCGACCCGTCCCACTCCGACCCCGACGCCCTGCGCGAGCTGCTGGCACCGCCGCCGGGCGGGCTGATGCGGGCCTACCCCGTCCCGACGGGCGTCAGCAATGTCCGCAACAACGGGCCCGAGCTGGTCGAGGAGCTGGACGGACCGGAGGTCGGCACCCTGTTCTGATCGGCACCCTGTTCTGAGGGGAAGGGGTGCGGGGCGGCCCGGCGCGCTGCCGTGCCGGGACAGGTGAGTCCGGTGTCCCGGCCGCAGGCAGGATGGACGTATGAGCACGAGGGCGAACGAGAACGAGGCCGAGACGGTCGGGACGCCGGTGGGCGACGCGCGGATCACCTGGTACCGCGATCCGGAGCCGGCCCGGGGCGTGGTGGCCGTCAGCCACGGCGCCGGCGGCGGGATCGGGGCGCGTGACCTCCAGGCCCTGGCGGTCGCGCTGCCGGCCCGCGGTTACACCGTGGCGCTGGTCGAGCAGCCGTGGCGGGTGGCGGGCAAGAAGGTGGCGCCCGCGCCGAAGACCCTGGACGCCGGGTGGACCGCGCTGTGGCCCGCGCTGGCGAAGCCGGGGCTCCCGGTGGTCGCGGGCGGCCGGAGCGCGGGCGCCCGGGTGGCCTGCCGTACGGCGCGCGAGCTGGGCGCGCACGCCGTGCTGGCGCTGAGCTTTCCGCTGCATCCGCCGGGCAAGCCGGAGCGGTCCCGGGTGGACGAGCTGACCGGCGCCGGGGTGCCGACGCTGGTCGTCCAGGGCGCGCGGGACCCGTTCGGCCGGCCCGAGGAGTTCCCGCCCGGTACGGAGCTCACCGAGGTGGCGTACGGGGACCACGGCTTCGCGGTGCCGAAGTCGGCGGGCGTCAGCGAGGCGGAGTCGATGGCCGCGATCACGGACGCGGTGCTGGCCTGGCTCGACGGGATGTTCGGCTGAGGGCAGTCCTCAGCCGTCGAGCCGACGCGATCAGTCTGCCCGCCCGTCGCCCGACCTCCGCCCCCAGGAGACGGCGCTACGCGCCGGCTGCCTGTCCGCGCGGCCGGGCGCGGATGTGCATCCGTTCACCCTGCCGGCCGAAGAGGCTCAGCAACTCGACCGGTTCGTCACCGGCGGGGCCGAACCAGTGCGGCAGCCGGGTGTCGAACTCCGCCGCCTCCCCGGCCCGCAGCTCCACATCCCGGTCGGCCAGCAGCAGCCGCAGCCGCCCGGACAGCACATACATCCACTCGTAGCCCTCGTGCGTACGCTGCTCGCGAGGGCCCTCGACCGGTTCCATGACGAGCTTGAACGCCTGAAGGGCACCCGGCTGGCGGGTCAGCGGCACCACGGTCATATGGTGGCGCCGCTGCGGCACCGCCCGCACCCGCGGATCGCCGACCTCCGGCGCCCCCACCAGCTCGTCCAGCGGCACCTGGTGGGCCTGGGCCAGCGGCAGCAGCAGTTCGAGGGTGGCCTTGCGGCCGCCGGACTCCAGCCGCGACAGGGTGCTCACCGAGATGCCGGTCGCCGCCGAGAGCGCGGCCAGTGTCACCCCGCGCTCCTGCCGCACCCGCCGCAGCCGCGGCCCCACCTCGGCGAGGACCCGCTCGTACGCGTTGTCGCCCATCCCGCTATCGCTCATCCCCTCATTGCTGAAGCGGCAATCTGATTTGTCAAATCGATGCGGTGCGAGGAAGTCGTGGGGGTCGGGAATGAGCCGCGGGGTGCGGCTGTTGTGCCATGCGTAGGTAGCCAGAAAACCAGCGCAGCATGAGGAATGGGAGCCCGCCGCATGGGAATCGCCTGCCCCGCCCGCCCGGCCGCTGACCTGCAGTGGTCGCAGATGCAGGGGACGCAGCCCGCCATGGCTGGAGCGGCGGCGGCACCGGATCGTCGTCTATTCTCCGGTTCGAGGGGGTCCGCATCCGGATCCGTCACGGTGTTGGAGGAGGTGGGTCCGGTCACTGGGACCGACGCAGGGACCGACAGCACGGCTGGGGAGCAGGCTGCGAGCCGGAAGGAAAGCGCCGCCGAGCGCAACGCGCGCTTCGAGCGCGACGCGCTCACCTTCCTGGACCAGATGTACTCCGCCGCGCTGCGCATGACGCGCAATCCGGCCGACGCGGAGGACCTTGTGCAGGAGACGTACGCGAAGGCGTACGCGTCCTTCCACCAGTTCCGCGAGGGCACCAACCTCAAGGCGTGGCTGTACCGCATCCTCACGAACACGTTCATCAACTCCTACCGCAAGAAGCAGCGGGAGCCGCAGCGCAGCGCCGCCGACGAGATCGAGGACTGGCAGCTGGCGCGCGCCGAGTCGCATATGTCGACCGGGCTGCGCTCCGCCGAGTCGCAGGCGCTCGACCACCTGCCCGACTCGGACGTGAAGGCCGCGCTCCAGGCGATCCCGGAGGAATTCCGTATTGCCGTCTACCTCGCGGATGTCGAGGGCTTTGCGTACAAGGAGATCGCGGACATCATGGGGACACCTATCGGCACGGTGATGTCCCGTCTGCACCGCGGCCGGCGCCAACTGCGCGGCATGCTGGAGGATTACGCCCGTGAGCGCGGGCTGGTCCCGGCGGGAGCGTCGGCCACCGATGCGCAGGCCACGCAGACGTCGGGGTCGCACGACCGGAAAGGTTCGGGATCATGAGCTGCGGAGAGCCGCACGAGAAGGACTGCTCAGAGGTCCTTGACCACCTCTACGAGTATCTCGACCGCGAGATGCCCGCCGGGGAGTGCGCGGACTTCCAGGTGCATCTCGACGAATGCTCGCCATGCCTGGAGAAGTACGGCCTGGAGCAGGCCGTCAAGAAGCTCGTCAAGCGCTGCTGCGGCCATGACGATGTCCCCACCGACCTGCGCTCCAAGGTCATGGGCCGGATCGATCTGATCCGGGCCGGGGAAGAGGTGCCCGAGCTGAGCGTGCTCGAACAGGCCAAGCACGAGCAGGCGCAGCGTGAGCAGGCGGCGGAGGCCGCGGGCTCCGAGGCGCCGGGCTCCGGCGCGGCAGGCGCGACCGACACTGCCGACCCGGCCGAAGCACGGACCGAGACCGCGCGGGCCGAATAAGGCGACGCGTCACCCTAAGGGGTGAGGGCGGGGCGATTGGTCCCGCCCGATCCGCTGATGCGCCCTCTCCGGCGCCCCGGCCCCTCTATTCTCACCGAACCCGCCGCGCACCCGATGAGGCGCGAGCGGGATCCCCTGCTCCCCAAGAGATCGGGGGAGAGCAGTGGGCATGTGAGGAGGGCGCGATGCGGGGACTTCCGGCGGCCGCGCGAGGATATATCGGATGTACGGCCCTGGCCGCCGCACTGTGCGCGGCCCCCGCGGTGCGGCTCGGCGCCAACACCCCCTGGGTCGGCGCCCTGGCCCTCGCCACTCTCTACGGACTCTGCGAACGGATCCGCCGCTGCCCCTTGTTGGGCGGCCGGGTGCCGTTCGGTATGGGCTCCTACGGGAGACCCGGGGGGCTTCCCTCTGGTTGGGCAAGCCCCGTTCTGCTTGCCGGATCCTTTCTGCTGCCGCCGCCGCTGGCCGCGCTGACCGCCGTCCCCGGCGCGCTGATCGCACAGGCCCGGCCGCGCTCGGCCGGCGCCCGCCGGATCTGGCACGCCGCCGAGCTGGCCCTGGCCTGCTGCGCGGCCTCCCATGTCTTCCAGACGCTCGTCGACCACCCGCTGTCCGCACCGCAGTTCCCCGTACTGCTGCCGCCCGCCGCAGCCGCCGCCGGGACCTTCTGCGTGGTGCTCGCGGCACTGGACGGCGGAGTGCTGGTCGCCGCCGAGCGCCACCCGGCGCGCACGGCCTGGCGCGGGCTGCTGACCCGCTCGCTGGCGCCGTATCTGGTACACGGGCTCGCCGGGCTGATGATGGCGGTCCTGTGGCGCAGTTCGTACGGGCCGCTCGCGGCGCTGCTTGTGCTGCTGCCGATGTATCTCTCCTGCTGGGTCTTCGCCCAGTACCAGCGCGAACGTGCCGCCCATCAGGCCACCATCCGCGCCCTCGTCCAGGCCGTGGACATCAAGGACCGCTACACCCGCGGGCACAGCGAGCGGGTCGGCCGCGCGTCGGTGATGATCGCCCGCGAGCTGGGCATGGCGGAGGACCGGGTGGAGGTGCTGCGGTTCGCCGGCATCCTGCACGACGTCGGCAAACTCGGCGTCCCCACCCGGCTGTTGCGCAAGGACGGGCCGCTGACCCCGGAGGAGCGCAGCGTCATCGAGCTGCATCCCGAGTACGGGCACGAGATCGTGCGCGGCATCGGCTTCCTCGGCGAGGCGCGCGCCGCGATCCTGCACCACCATGAGCGGGTGGACGGCAGCGGCTATCCGTACGGCCTGGTGGGGCATCAAATTCCCGAATTCGCCCGGGTGGTGGCCGTCGCGGACGCCTTTGACGCGATGACCTCCACCCGCTCCTACCGCCGGGCCCGGCCGGTGTCCGTGGCGGTGGCGGAGCTGCGTAGATGCGCCGGTGCGCAGTTCGACCCGCGGATGGTCCGGGCGCTGACGGCGGCGCTGACGCGGTACGGCTGGCAGCCCGAGCTGGTGATGGCGGCGGATCCGGATCCGGACGCGACGGCCGGTAGAGGAAACGTCTCGCCTCCACGGCCGGACCGCGTGGGACGGGTGCCGGCGGCTGTGGGACGCGCGGACCGGGCGGACCGTCCGGAACACGGGCGCCGGGACGGTGACCGGTGAACGGCGGCCCGGGGGCGCCCCGCGGCTTGCGGTTGCCGGACGGTGGGCGCACGGCGGGCCGTGCCACCACAGCCCCGACCGGAACGACGCCGTCCCGCCACGCGAGCGCCGTCGTCGCCGGTGTCTACGCCGCGGCCGCCGCGCTGGCCTGCTGGGGGCTCGGCCGGACGCTGTGGGACGGCGTGGCCGAGCGGGGGACCGCGCTGGCCTTCGGAGTGCTGATCGCGGTGGGCGAGCTGGTGCGCTGGGCGCCCGCGCGGGTGAGCGGGCCGGGCCGGACGGCCGGGGAACGGGAGAGCGCACCGCTCGGCGCGGCCGGTGCGCTCGCGTACGCGTTGCTCGGCGAGGTCGGCGGGCGGCCGACGACGCATGATGTGCCGCAGGTCGTGGCGGTCGTCCTGGCGGCCGGCCTGGTGGGGCTCGTCCCGCGTATCGCGCTGGGCACCCGGGGCCCGGCCCTCGACCACCTCGCCCGCCGCGTGCTGACCGCCGGCTTCGCCGCCGTCTGCTTCCAACCCCTCTACAACACCGGGACGTTGGCGCAATGGCTGGCGGACGGCCCGGCCTACCCGCTGTTCATGATCGGGCTGCTGGCGCTCACGGCGCTCTGTGACGCGGTCCTGGCCGCCGCGCTCGCCCGCGCCGGCTGGCCGTACGGGCCGCTGCTGCGCGACGAGTTGCAGGCGCTGCTCGGGATCGGCTCGGCGGTCTGCGCCACCGGAGTGGTCATCTCGCTCGCCACTGCGGTCGCCGGGCTCTGGGCGCTGCCCATCTTCTGCCTGCCGCTGCTGCTGACCCAGTTCGCCTTCCGCCGGTTCGCCGCCGTACGGACCACCTACCACCAGACCATCGCCTCTCTCGCCCGCGCCACCGAGATCGCCGGCTACACACCCCACGGCCACGCCCGCCGGGTGGCCGCGCTCAGTCGGGCGGTGGGCCGCGAACTGGGCCTGAACGAACCGGATCTGGACGTCCTCGAATACGCCGCCCTGATGCACGACATCGGGCAGCTCTCGCTCCTCGACCCGGTGCCGGCCGGTGCGACCGCGCCGCTGCCGGCCGCCGAGCAGCGCCGGATCGCGCTGCTGGGCGGCGCGGTTGTGCGGCAGACCGGGGTCCCGGCGGAGGTCGCGGTGATCGTCGAGCGGCAGGCGGATCCGTTCCGGGACCAGCCGGTCACGGCGCGCATCGTCCGTGCGGTCAACGCCTACGACGACCTGGCGGGGGAGCGCGCGGGGCCCGGGGGGCCGCTGCGCGCCCTGGAGCGGCTGCGGCTGTCCACCGCGCAGGATTACGAGCCGGGGGTCGTCGAGGCGCTCGCCCGGGTGCTTGCGCGCAACGGCCGGACGGCGTGATCCGCAAGACGTAGGACTGCCATCCGTAAGGCCGCGATCCGTAAGACTGCGATCCGTAAGACCGCGATGCGAAAGGCCGCGATCCCTCAGACCCTGACCCGTACGACCCTGATCCTTGAAGAAGCGTGATCCGCAAGACCGTGATCGCGCAGAAGCGTGATCCCGTATGGGTGGGATCCCGTACGCACGTGATCCCGGGAAGTGCGACATCGTGGCGTGTTCGCGGGACGCGGAACCGGAGCGATGCCCCGCTTTTCCGCGTGCTGCCGGAGGCCGTACGGGCGAGTAGGTGCGGAGACGCCCAGGAGCGCGCAGGGGCGCCCCGGCCACCGGTGTCCCGGAGCCCTGTCGTAGAGCGGCCCGGGCCGCCCAACGTCGTGGAACCCATGGGTAATGAGCGCCCTCCGAGATGGGCATGGTTGGATGCGAAGGAAGCCCCTCGCAGGGGGATTCAGGGGGTCGGCGAAGGGCAGGGAGCCGCAGGGGGCGCAGCTATCGGGCTGAGTCCCACGGCAATCTGTGGCAGGTTGTCGAGTGGGCCCCCAGACGGCCCCGGGCACCGCCCGGGACGCATCCGGAGCGGCATCAAGAGCAACCAGCAGGCGGGAATCGTGAGGATCTTCGGCAAGGTACGGCACCGGCCCTCCGCCTCGTGGCGGCAGGCGACCGACCGCGCTTTCACGCTGATCGGCGACGGCCGTTACGAGGACGCGGGCGCGCTGCTGACCCGCGCCGCGGACATGGAGCCGTGGCTCTCGGAGTCCTGGTTCAATCTCGCCCTGCTGCACAAGTTCCGGCACGACTGGGAGCAGGCGAGGGCCGCCGGGCTGCGCGCCGTCGCCCTGCTGGACCGCGAGTCCGGGGCCCCCGACTGGTGGAACGTCGGGATCGCCGCGACCGCCCTGCAGGACTGGCCGCTGGCCCGCCGCGCCTGGCAGGCCTACGGCCTCAAGGTCCCCGGCGAGGGCTCGCCGTCCGGTGAGCCGGTCGGCATGGCCCTGGGCAGCGCCGCCGTCCGGCTGTCGCCCGAGGGCGAGGCCGAGGTGGTCTGGGGCCGCCGGCTGGACCCGGCCCGTATCGAGGTGCTGTCCATCCCGCTGCCGTCCTCCGGGCGGCGCTGGGGCGAGGTGGTGCTGCACGACGGCGTCCCGCACGGCGAGCGCACCACCACCGCGGCTGCCGACGGCGCCACCCGGGCGTATCCCGTCTTCGACGAGATCGAGCTGTGGGCGCCCTCCCCGGTCCCCACCTGGGTGGTGCTCCTGGAGGCCGCCACAGAGGCCGACAGGGACGCCCTGGAGCGGCTGGCGGCCGATGCGGGCTTCGCCGCCGAGGACTGGTCGTCCTCCGTGCGGCTGCTGTGCCGTACCTGCTCGGAGAGCCGGATGCCCAGCGACGAGGGCGACGGCGAGCATCTGGACCCGCACGACCACAGTGAGCCGGGCCATCCCGGTCCGCTCGGGCACCGCACCGCCGGTTCGGGCTCCCTGTGGGTGCCGGAGCGTGAATGCGGTATCGCGGCGCCCGCCGCCCTGGTGCGCGGGCTGCTGGACGGCTGGGTCGCGGACAGCCCGGACAGCCGGGAATGGCGGGATCTTGAAGAGGTCTGCTGAGCGCCCCCGTAGTCTGTAGGGCGACTAATCAGGGTTTTCAGGGTTTTCAGGAAGGCGAACGGCGGAGATGGCCCAGCAGCCTGTGTTTGATCAAGACGGTGAGCAGCGCGTGGACGAAGAGTTCATCGACGACACGACGGATGCGGAGCAGCGGGAGGCCGCCCATCGGGAGCGCGGGACCTCGCGGCCGATCACCGTGGTCGGCAATCCGGTGCTCCACAAGGAGTGCAAGGACGTCACGGAGTTCGGCGACGAGCTCGCCCAGCTGATCGATGACATGTTCGCCAGCCAGCGCACCGCCGAGGGCGTGGGCCTGGCCGCGAACCAGATCGGTGTGGATCTGAAGGTCTTCGTCTACGACTGCCCGGACGACTCGGGTGTGCGGCACACCGGCGCCATCTGCAACCCGGTCCTGGACGAGCTCCCGGCCGAGCGCCGGGTGCTGGACGACTCCAACGAGGGCTGCCTTTCGGTGCCCGGTGCCTATGCCGAGCTGGCCCGTCCGGACTACGCCGTGGTGCGGGGCCAGAACGCCAAGGGCGAGCCGATCGCGATCGAGGGCACCGGTTACTTCGCGCGCTGCCTTCAGCACGAGACCGATCACCTCTACGGCTACCTCTACATCGACCGGCTCTCCAAGCGTGACCGCAAGGACGCGCTGAAGCAGATGGCCGAGCGCGAGCCGCGCTACCCCGTCGTCGCGAACGACTGAGCGCCTGTCGCTGTCCGTACGGGCCCCCGCGGTTGAGCCGCGGGGGCCTTTGTGCTGCTGTGGCGAGGTCGCTGTGCCGTCATGACCATGCCGCTGTGCGGCCGAGCCGTTATGACGCGTTCTGGTAGGCGGTCCAGATCTGCGGCGGGATGGCCGTGCCCAGCCCGGAACTGGGGCCGCCGACGCCGTTCATCGGCAGCAGCTCGGGCGTGCCCGCCTTGTTGCGGAACATGGTGATGGCGGTGGTGGGTTCGCTGCCGTCACCGGCGCCGGGCCCGCGGTCCGGGCGGATACCGGGTGCGACGCCGGGCCCGGACGTGGTGCCGATGAACCACGCCGACTTCATCCGGTCGCTGGGCTCCGTGACACCGGCCGCGACCGGCTGCAACGGCGGCTGCTGGTCCGGGGCCCCCAGTGTGCGCCAGCCCAGGCCCTCCAGGGTCCCGGTCACCCGCTGGGCGACCTCGGGAGTGAGGACCTGCTCGGGCTCCGGGCGGTCGAAGCCGGGCACCTGCTTCCCGTTGTAGGTCATGCCGGACACCGCGTACGGCTCCGCGTGCAGCCCGCCATTGGCGAAGGTGGTGTACGCGCTCGCCATCCGGATCGCGCTGGGCGCCGAGGTGCCGAGCGGGAAGGTCTGCTCCAGCTGCGCCAGGCTCTCCTCGCGCAGCCCCGCGTCCACCACCAGATCCCGGATGGCCTCCAGCCCGATACGCTGCCCGGCCTGCACGAACGGCGGGTTCTCGGCGTTCATCAGGGCCGCGGTCAGGTCCCCGAAATCGCGCTCCCAGACCGGCTTCTGCGGCGGCAGCGCTTCGGGCGCGTCGTTCTGCTGATGGAGGGCGGCCGCGAGCACGAACGGCTTGAACGCCGAGCCGACCGGTACGGCCGTGGTGTCCGCGTTGTTGCTGAAGTGTTTGGTCGCGTCCGCGCCGCCGTAAATCGCGACGATCGCCCCGTCCTTGGGGCGTACGGAGGCCGCGCCGAACTCCACAAAGGTGTCGGCCGCGCGATTCTTCGGGTCGATGTTCTTCTTGCGGACCTCGGTGACCGCTATTTCCAGCCGACGGGTGCGCTGTTTGTCGAAGGTGGTGTGAATGCGATAGCCGCCGCGCGCCAGGTCCTTGTCGGTGAGCCCGGTGTCGCTCTTGATGAACTTATTGGCGATATCGATGAGATAGCCGGTCTGGCCGGCCTGGCTGGTGGGCTTCGACAGCGGCCTGGGCTCGGGGAACGTACGGTACCCGGCCCGTTCCCGCTGGCTCATGTGGCCGGTGGCGACCTGCCGGTCGAGTATCCATTTCCAGCGTGCGACGGCCCGCTCGTGGTTGGCCTTGCTCAGGCCCGGATCGTACTGCTCCGAGCCCTTCAGCGTGGCGGCCAGCAGGGCTCCCTGGCTGGGGTTCAATTTCTCCGCGTCGATGCCGTAATACGCGTGGGCGGCCGCCTGGATTCCGTACGAACTGCGGCCGAACCAGCTGGTGTTCAGATAGCCGCGCAGGATTTCCCGTTTGGACTTCTGGTTGTTCACCTTCAGCGAGATGATGAATTCCCTGACCTTGCGGGTGACCGTCTGGTCCTGCGAGAGATAGGTGTTCTTCACATACTGCTGGGTGATGGTGGAGCCGCCCTGGGCGTCCTCGCCGGAGACCATGTTCACCATGGCGCGGGCGATGCCTTGGAGAGAGACGCCGGAATCGCTGTAGAAGGTGGCGTTCTCCGCCGAGATCACGGCGTTCTCGACGGAGTCCGGCACCTTGTCGAGGGAGACGTTCTGCCGGTTGACCGCGCCCACGCTCACCATCTGGCTGCCGTCCGCCCAGTAGTAGACGGTGGCCTCCTTGCCGGCGAGGGTGTTCTCGTTCGGAATGTCGACGTTGATGTAGACGATCACGAACAGCCCCGCGAGGCCGGCGACGCCGAGCGTGACGGTGCCGAGCAGCAGCCTCCACGACGGCAGCCAGCGACGCCAACCCTCCCGTCCCTGACGCGGATAGTCGATGAACCGGCGACGCCCCTTCGTGCCCTTCATGCCTACTTAGATGTGACGGGTGGGGCTCCCGGTTGACCTGCTAACAGAACGGTCATAATCCGCGGGAGCCCGGGACGAAGGGGCGTCGTGCTGTGCGGTCCGGAGATGAGGTGCCGCTCAGCCTGCTGAGCGGCTGCCCGGTCGCCTAGAAGTCATCGTCGAACGAGACCGAACCCTCGACGGCGACCTGGTAGGCCGAGGCCCGCCGCTCGAAGAAGTTGGTCAGCTCCTGGACGTTCTGCAGCTCCATGAAGGAGAACGGGTTCTCCGAGCCGTATACGGGCGCGAAGCCCAGCCGCTGGAGCCGCTGGTCGGCGACGCACTGGAGGTACTCGCGCATCGACTCGGTGTTCATGCCCGGCAGCCCGTCGCCGCACAGATCACGGCCGAACTGCAGCTCCGCCTCGACGGCCTCCTTGAGCATGTCCGTGACCTGCTGCTGGAGCGCGTCGTCGAACAGCTCCGGCTCCTCGGCACGGACGGTGTCCACGACCTCGAACGCGAAGTTCATGTGCATCGTCTCGTCGCGGAACACCCAGTTGGTGCCGGTCGCCAGGCCGTGCAGCAGACCGCGCGAGCGGAACCAGTAGACGTAGGCGAACGCCCCGTAGAAGAACAGCCCCTCGATGCACGCCGCGAAGCAGATGAGATTGAGCAGGAAGCGGCGGCGGTCGGCCTTCGTCTCCAGGCGGTCGATCTTCTCGACCGAGTCCATCCACTTGAAGCAGAACTGCGCCTTCTCCCGGATGGACGGGATGTTCTCCACGGCCGCGAAGGCGGCGGCGCGGTCGTCCGGGTCGGGAAGATAGGTGTCCAGCAGCGTCAGATAGAACTGGACGTGCACGGCCTCCTCGAAGAGCTGCCGCGACAGATACAGCCGCGCTTCGGGGGAGTTGATGTGCTTGTAGAGGGTCAGGACCAGGTTGTTCGCGACGATCGAGTCGCCGGTCGCGAAGAACGCGACCAGCCGGCCGATCATGTGCTGCTCGCCGGGGGAGAGCTTGGCGAGGTCGGCGACGTCGGAGTGGAGGTCGACCTCCTCCACGGTCCAGGTGTTCTTGATCGCGTCGCGGTAGCGGTCGTAGAAGTCCGGGTACCGCATGGGGCGCAGCGTCAGCTCGAAGCCCGGGTCGAGCAGGTTCTTGGTGCCGGTCGCGGGGCCGTTGCCGGCGGCCGTGGTGGTGTCAGGTGCGGTCGTCATTACTGGCATGCCTCGCAGGACTCGGGGTTTTCCAGGGAGCAGGCGACCGCTTCGGGGTCGGCCACCGGCAGTTGTGCGGGAATGGACGCGCGCGCCGACTGGGCGATCCGGGTCGCCGGGCGCGAGCGCAGGTAGTACGTCGTCTTGATGCCGCGCTTCCAGGCGTACGCGTACATCGAGCTGAGCTTGCCGATGGTCGGCGACGCCATGAAGAGGTTCAGCGACTGGCTCTGGTCGAGGTAGGGCGTACGGGCCGCGGCCATGTCGATCAGCGCGCGCTGCGGGATCTCCCAGGCGGTGCGGTACAGCGCCCGGATCTCCTCGGGGATCCAACTCACGTCCTGGACCGATCCATTGGCCTCGCGCAGCGCGTCACGGGTCCGCGCATCCCACATCCCCAGCGCCTTGAGCTCCTCGATCAGATAGGCGTTGACCTGGAGGAACTCGCCGGACAGCGTCTCGCGCTTGAAGAGGTTGGAGACCTGCGGCTCGATGCACTCGTACACGCCCGCGATGGAGGCGATGGTGGCGGTCGGCGCGATGGCCAGGAGGAGCGAGTTGCGCATCCCGGTCGCCGCGATACGGGTGCGCAGCGCCGCCCAGCGGTCCGCCCAGCGGGGCTCCGTGGCGGGGTAGTGGTCGGGGTGCAGCACCCCGCGGGCGGTGCGGGTCGCGGACCAGGCCGGGTGCGGGCCGTGCCGCTCGGCGAGGTCGGCGGACGCCTCGTACGCGGCGAGCATGATCCGCTCGGAGATCCGGGTCGACAGCGCCTGCGCCTCGGCCGAGTCGAAGGGCAGCCGCAGCCGGAAGAAGACGTCCTGGAGGCCCATCAGGCCCAGACCGACCGGGCGCCAGCGGGAGTTGGAGGTCCCGGCCTGCTCGGTCGGATAGAAGTTGATGTCCACGACGCGGTCGAGGAAGGTGACGGCGGTGCGGACGGTGGCGTCCAGCCGCTCCCAGTCCATGTCGCCGTTGTCACCGAGGTGCGCCGCGAGGTTCACGGACCCGAGGTTGCAGACGGCCGTCTCGCCGTCGTTCGTCACCTCAAGGATCTCGGTGCACAGGTTGGACGAGTGCACGACGTTGCCGGGCTCGGCGGTCTGGTTGGCGGTGCGGTTGGCGGCGTCCTTGAACGTCATCCAGCCGTTGCCGGTCTGCGCCAGGGTGCGCATCATGCGGGAGTACAGCACCCGGGCCGGGATCTGCTTGAGCGCCCGGCCCTCGGCCTCGGCCTTGCGGTACGCGGCGTCGAACTCGTCGCCCCACAGGTCCACCAGCTCCGGCGCGTCGGACGGCGAGAACAGCGACCAGTCGGCGTCGGCCTCGACCCGGCGCATGAACTCGTCCGGGATCCAGTGCGCGATGTTGAGGTTGTGCGTACGGCGGGCCTCCTCACCGGTGTTGTCGCGCAGCTCCAGGAACTCCTCGATGTCGGCGTGCCAGGTCTCCAGGTAGACACAGGCGGCGCCCTTGCGGCGGCCACCCTGGTTCACCGCCGCGACGGAGGCGTCCAGAGTGCGCAGGAACGGCACGATGCCGTTGGAGTGACCGTTGGTGCCCCGGATCAGCGACCCCCGTGCGCGGATCCGGGAGTAGGAGAGACCGATACCGCCGGCGTGCTTCGAGAGCCGGGCGACCTGGTGGTAGCGGTCATAGATCGAGTCGAGCTCGTCCAGCGGGGAGTCCAGCAGATAGCAGGACGACATCTGGGGGTGGCGGGTGCCGGAGTTGAACAGCGTGGGGGAGGAAGGGAGGTAGGAGAGCGTGCTGGTGAGCCGGTACAGCTCGGCGACGTCCGCGAGCGCCCGCTCGGAACGGTCCTCGGCGAGGCCGCAGGCGACCCGCAGCAGGAAGTGCTGGGGCGTCTCGATGACCTGACGGGTGATGGGGTGCCGGAGCAGATAGCGGGAGTGCAGGGTGCGCAGCCCGAAGTACCCGAACCGGTCGTCCGCCCCGTCCTCCAGGGCCTGCGTCACGAGCGCGTCCAGGCCGGCCGCGTGGGTCCGTACGAACTCCGCGGTCTCGTCGGCGATCAGGCCCTCGCGGTGGCCGACCTCGACGGAGGCGGAGAAGGCGACCGCCCCCTGTTCGGCCGCCTCCTCCGAGATTGCGAGGGTGAGCAGTCGCGCGGCGAGCTTGGAGTACTGCGGCTCGTCACCGATCAGCCCGGCCGCGGCGTCGATGGCCAGCGACCGCAACTCGGCCCCGCCTGCGCCCTCGTACCGGCCGCGCAGGGCGGCGGCGGCCACCTTGCCGGGGTCGGTCGCGGTCAGGTCCTCGGTCAGCTCGGTCAGGGTCCGCAGCAGGGCGACGCCCGGTCCGTCCTGTCCGTCGTCGGCCCGCCCGCCCCGGCCGGCGGGGGCGTGCTGCGTGGCCACCGCGGGCTGTACGACCTCGGCGTCTGACGCGGGCTCCGTTGGCGCGATGGTCACGTGGTGCTCTCCCTCACTCGGCGGGGGCCAGGAGGGAGGGGCACGACGGGCGCTCGCAGGCATGCGGCACCCCGGTAGGTCAGGGGTGCGCGGGCACACCGCGCGGCGTCCACCGGCCCAACCCGCGGGGCCCGGACGTATGACGTCCGCACCCATGGCGGTGCGGGCGTACCGTCGGCAGGTCCTCGGACTTGTGGGTACGCGGCTGCGTACTCTCGATACACCGTTGCGGGACAGTTCCGGATTCCCACCGGATTCCCCTGCGGCGACAGCGAGCATGAGCATACATGTGGGGGTGGCTCCTCACGCGCACCCCCACATCTAGTGTGTCGTGTGTGATCAAGTGGTACCTGTCAGTGGCCTCGCCGACGTCGGTTCCACGTCCCCGGTCCGTCCGACGGCAGAAGGAGAAGGCTCCATGACCGCGCTTGCCGACCGCCGGCACACCGTGTCGTACGGCAGGAAACGCCACCTCCCGGACCCTGCGGGCATCACCCTCGAAACCGAGCCGCTCAAGGACTGGGTGCACTGAACCCGCGCGGACGGTGAGCCGCACCGGGCACGCCGACGGGCCGCCGCACCCCCAAAGGGACGCGGCGGCCCGTGTGTTCGCCGGAGTGGAGGCTCAGTGGCCTGCCGGGGCCTTCTCCGTGACCGGCGGCAGGTCGGGGCGGACGTCCGCGTCGCCGGCGTCCGCCGTGTAGTCGCCGGGGCTGGTCTCGTCGACGCCTTCCGGTGCCTTCGCGGCCTTCAGGGCGACGGTCAGTACGACCGTGACCACGAGGTTCAGCACGATCGCGGTCAGGCCGATGTAGCCGATCTCACCGATGCCGGGGATCTCGGCGGCCGAGCCGCCGAAGTGCTTCTGGGTGGGGCTGGCCACGCCGTACGCGGCGAGCGTGCCGTAGAGCATGCCGACCGCCCAGCCGGCCAGCAGGGCCCAGCGGTGGAACCAGCGGGTGAACAGGCCGCCCACCAGGGCCGGCATGGTCTGCAGGATCCAGATGCCGCCCAGCAGCTGGAAGTTGATCGCGACTGTCTTGTCCATGGTCAGGACGAAGGCGAGCGCGCCGACCTTCACCAGCAGCGACACCAGTTTGGCGACCTTGTGCTCCTGCTCCGGGGTGGCGGCAGGCTTGAGGAAGTCCTTGTAGACGTTGCGGGTGAAGAGGTTGGCCGCGGCGATCGACATGATCGCGGCCGGCACCAGCGCGCCGATGCCGATCGCGGCGAACGCCACGCCCGAGAACCAGCTCGGGAACATGTCCTCGAACAGCTGCGGAATCGCCAGCTGCGGATTGCCCTTGATGTCCGTACCGGCCTTGATCGCCATGAAGCCGAGCAGTGCCAGGAAGCCCAGCATCAGGGAGTACAGGGGCAGGATCGTGGTGTTGCGGCGGATCACATTGCGGCTGCGCGAGGACAGCGTCGCGGTGATCGAGTGCGGGTACATGAAGAGCGCCAGCGCGGAGCCGAGCGCCAGCGTGGCGTACGCCCATTGCGCATCGGGGCCGCTGGTCAGCGCGCCGCGCGGTTTGCCGGTCGGACCGGGCTCCGCGAACGCCTTCCCGG
Source organism: Streptomyces sp. NPDC050636 (assembly GCF_040654775.1). Lineage (NCBI taxonomy): Bacteria > Bacillati > Actinomycetota > Actinomycetes > Kitasatosporales > Streptomycetaceae > Streptomyces > Streptomyces sp. NPDC050636. Next base: position 191,098 of record NZ_JBFAIP010000007.1, on the reverse strand, counting down.
CCGCGTCGAAGATCGCGTCGAAGCCGCCCAGCTTGATCGGGATGTAGATGATGGCGACCGCGATGACGAGGTAGATCAGCCCGTCCTTGACGAACGCGATGAGCGCGGGCGCCCGCAGGCCGGACGAGTACGTGTACGCCGCCAGCACCGCGAACGCGATCAGCAGCGGCAGGTCCTTGATGAACCAGTGGGTGTTCTCACCGCCGCCGATGCCCATCACGTCCAGGACGGCCTGGATGCCGACCAGTTGGAGCGCGATGTACGGCATCGTGGCGAGGATGCCGGTGAGCGCGACGGCCAGCGACAGGCCCTTGGAGCCGAAGCGGCCGCGCACGAAGTCGGAGGTGGTGACGTACCCGTGCTTGTGGGAGACCGACCACAGGCGGGGGAGGAAGGTGAAGATCAGGGGGTAGACGAGGATCGTGTACGGGACGGCGAAGAAGCCGGCCGCGCCCGCCGCGTAGATCGCCGCCGGGACGGCCACGAACGTGTACGCGGTGTAGAGATCGCCGCCGAGCAGGAACCACGTCACCCAGGTGCCGAAGCTGCGGCCGCCCAGGCCCCATTCGTCGAGGTTGGCGGACTGCTCGGCCTTGCGCCAGCGGGCGGCGAGGAAGCCCATGACCGTCACGGCCACGAAGAAGAACACGAAGACGGCCAGCGCGATGCCGTTCACGCCGTCGGTCGGAGCGGCCGCGAGCGGGGTGGAGGAAGGGTGCAGAGTCACTTCGCCGCACCGCCCTTGGCTGCGCGCTTCTCACGCTGCACGAGCTTGTACGCGACCGTCGTCAGCCCGGTCGAGATCAGCACCCACAGCATCTGGTACCAGTAGAAGAACGGGATGCCGATCAGGGTCGGTTCGAGCTTCGCGTACGAACCCACCCACAGCATCGCGATGAACGGAGCGAGCAGACACAGCCCGGCCACCACCCGTGTGGGCGTGATGATCTGTCTGGTACCTGGTGATTCGGCTGGCTCTGACATGGCGCTGGCTCCGTCCTGGCGATGTCCTGACGATCTCCTGTGTAATCGGCTGGAAATCTATGGCAGGGCCGTGGAGCGCGTCACTAGGTGTCCGCATATCGGTATGGCAACGCGCCGAGGCGGACGAGGCATTCGGGGCCGGCGTCAGCAGCAGCGGAACCCCGAGCGGGGGTCCCCGTCGCGCGCGTCAGTACGACGGCGCTCGAACTCGCGGCGGCTGGGGACCGGGGCGGCCGGATCGCGCTGACGGACATGGGCGGTATAGCGCTCGTATGCCGACTCACCCGTCAATTCCCGTACGTACCAGCGGATCCAGCGCGCCCAACGTGGGGCCCTCATGGAGTGCCGCCTCTCTGTGCCGCCGCCAGCTCGGCCTTCTCCTCCTTGGAGGCGATCAGACCGGCCGGCGCCACTATGGCCGAGGTGACATGCGGTGCCTCGCTCAGCAGGGTCGCATCCGGTTTCCGTACATGCCGTATGCACACACGCGCCGCATCGGCGATCACCACCACGATCAGCAGCGCCAGCGCGGCCGAAAGGACGCCGTCCACCGTGGAGTTGGTGACGACGGTGTGCATATCGCCCGTGGTCTTGGCGGGCGGCAGGATCTTGCCGGCGGCTATGGCGTCCTCGTAGACGGAACGCTGGGTGAAGAAACCGACCCGGGGATCACCGGAGAAGACCTTCTGCCAGCTCGCGGTCAGCGTCACCGTCGCGTCCCAGGCGAGCGGAACGCCGGTGATCCAGGCCCACTTGAGACGGCCGGATTTCACCAGCAGTGTGGTGCAGACCGTCAGGGCCACCGCCGCCAGCAGTTGGTTGGCTATGCCGAACACCGGAAAGAGCTGGTTGATCCCGCCGAGCGGCTCATGGACGCCGACCCACAGGAAGTAGCCCCACAGTGCCACCACCGCCGCACCGCACAGCAGCATCCCCGGCTTCCAGCTCACCCTGCGGAACGGCTTGAAGACATTGCCCAGCATGTCCTGGAGCATGAACCGGCCGACCCGGGTGCCCGCGTCCAGTGCCGTCAGAATGAACAGCGCCTCAAACATGATCGCAAAGTGGTACCAGAACGCCTTCATCCCGGCGCCGCCCACCACCTTCGAGAAGATGTCGGCCACGCCGACGGCGAGGGTGGGCGCGCCACCCGTGCGCGAGAGCAGGGTCTGCTCCTCCACCGCTTTCGCCGCCGCTGCCAACTGGTCGGGGGAGATGCGGTATCCGAAGTGCGCGACGGCCTGTGAGGCGGACTGGACGGTGTCGCCGATGACGCCGGCCGGCGCGTTCATCGCGAAGTACAGGCCCGGGTCGATGACAGAGGCCGCGACCAGCGCCATCACGGCCACGAACGACTCCATCAGCATGGAGCCGTAGCCGATCATCCGTATCTGGGTCTCCTTCTGGACCATCTTCGGGGTGGTACCGGACGAGATCAGCGCATGGAACCCGGACAGCGCCCCGCAGGCGATGGTGATGAAGACGAACGGGAAGAGGGAGCCCGCGAAGACCGGGCCGTCGCCGCGTCCGGCGAAGGCGGTCACCGCGTCCATCTTCAGGTTCGGCAGCGCGACGACGACGCCGAGCGCCAACAGCCCGATGGTGCCGGTCTTCATGAAGGTGGAGAGGTAGTCGCGCGGCGCGAGCAGGGTCCACACCGGCAGGACGGACGCGATGAAGCCGTACGCCACCAGCCAGATGACCAGCGTCTTCGGCTGGAGGGTGAAGGCGTCCGCCCAGGACGACTCGGCGACCCAGCGGCCGGAGACCAGGGCGATGAGCAGCAGGCCGACGCCGATCAGCGAGACCTCGGTGACCCGGCCGGGGCGCAGTACGCGCAGGTAGAGGCCCATCAGCAGGGCGATCGGGATCGTCATGGCGATGGAGAAGGTGCCCCAGGGGGACTGTGCCAGTGCGTTGACGATCACCAGTGCCAGTACGCCGAGCAGGATGATCATGATGGCGAAGGCGGCGAGCAGCGCCGCGGCCCCGCCGAACGGGCCGATCTCCTCGCGGGCCATCTGCCCCAGCGACTTGCCGTCGCGCCGGGTGGAGAAGAACAGCACCACCATGTCCTGAACGGCGCCCGCGAAGATGACGCCGACGATGATCCAGATGGTGCCGGGCAGGTACCCCATCTGGGCGGCGAGCACCGGGCCGACCAGCGGCCCGGCGCCCGCGATGGCCGCGAAGTGATGGCCCAGCAGCACCCGCCGGTCGGTGGGGTGGAAATCGACGCCGTCGTTGAGGCGCTCGGCGGGCGTGGCGCGGGTCCTGTCGACGCGCAGCACGCGCGTGGTGATGAAGCGGGCGTAGAAGCGGTACCCGATGGCGTACGAGCCGAGGGCGGCGGCCACCATCCAGGCGGCGGAGACCTCTTCGCCGCGGGAGAGGGCGAGTAGCGTCCAGCCGGCCGCGCCGATCAGGGCGACGGCCGTCCAGATGACGATGGTTCGTGTATTGGCAGCGCGCACCGGGGGTCCTCCCGTCATTGCGATGACGAGAGGACCGTAGAGCAGGAAAATGACCCGCGCTACACCCTGTGGACGACGGGACCATTGTGTACAACTCGGTCACTCGCCGGTGTGTTTGTGCTCAGTCGTTGGGGCGCTGCAGCCTGGCGACGAACTTGTAGCGGTCGCCGCGGTAGACCGAGCGCACCCACTCCACCGGCTGCCCCTGGGCGTCGAGGGAGTGCCGGGAGAGCATCAGCATCGGCAGTCCGACGTCGGTGCCCAGCAGGCCCGCCTCGCGCGGGGTGGCGAGCGAGGTCTCGATGGTCTCCTCGGCCTCGGCCAGGCGGACGTCGTAGACCTCGGCCAGTGCGGTGTACAGCGAGGTGTACTTGACGAGGTTCCGGCGCAGCGCGGGGAACCGTTTGGCCGACAGATGGGTGGTCTCGATGGCCATCGGCTCACCGCTGGCCAGCCGCAGCCGCTCGATGCGCAGCACCCGGCCGCCGGTGGCGATGTCCAGCAGCCCGGCCAGCCGGTCGTCGGCGGTGACGTACCCGATGTCCAGCAGCTGTGAGGTCGGCTCCAGGCCCTGGGCGCGCATGTCCTCGGTGTAGGAGGTCAGTTGCAGCGCCTGGGAGACCTTGGGCTTGGCGACAAAGGTGCCCTTGCCCTGGATGCGCTCCAGGCGGCCCTCGACGACCAGCTCCTGGAGGGCCTGACGCACCGTCGTACGGGAGGTGTCGAACTCCGCGGCCAGGGTGCGCTCGGGTGGCACCGGGGTGCCGGGCGGCAGGGTCTCGGTGATCTCCAGCAAGTGGCGCTTGAGCCGGTAGTACTTGGGCACGCGGGCGGTGCGTGTGGCACCGCTGCCGTTCTCGGCACTGCCCCCGTCGGTTTCCATGCCCCGCCTCTCCGACTCCTGTCGTGCTGCCGTCACCGGCTCCTCCGTACGTAGCGGCTCACATCGTGGCACGGGTGGGGTTCCCGTGCTCCCTCGCAGGTCCCAGCCCGCCAGATGTCGGTCCGGTAACGGACCTGACAGCGACTCTTATACACCCTTGACACCCCAAAAGGTCTAGGCCAAGCTGCGGGCACTGGTCTAAACCATTAAAGACCACACCCGGCCTTTAGGGGAGAGCGCAATGAAGCGTGGGCTCATAGCAGCGACGGCGGTCGCGGGAATGCTGGTGAGTGTCGCTGCCTGTGGGTCCAGCGACGGCAACAAGGCGGGCGCGGATGGCTTCAAGGGCCAGAAGCTGACCGTTTGGGTGATGGACGGGTCCAATCCGGCGCAGTGGACCAAGCAGGTTTCCGAGCAGTTCAAGAAGAAGACCGGCGCCACCGTCGAGTTCAAGGTCCAGCAGTGGAACGGCATTCAGCAGAAGCTGAGCACCGCCCTCTCCGAGGACACACCGCCGGATGTCGTCGAAATCGGCAATACCCAGACCGCCGCGTACGCCACGGCAGGTGCCCTGGCCGACCTCGGCGATCTGAAGAAGGAAATCGGCGCCGACTGGAACGACGCCTTCAACAAGGCGGCGATCGCGGACGGAAAGCAGTACGCGCTCCCTTGGTATGCGGGAAACCGCGTGGTCATGTACAACAAGAAGATCTGGGCCGAAGCGGGCCTCAAGGGCACGCCCAAGACCCGCAATGAGCTCTTCAAGGCGTTCGACACCATCGAGAAGAAGACCGACGCCGAACCGCTGTACCTCCCCGGCCAGAACTGGTACTTCTTCGACGGCCTGACCATCGGCACCGGCGCGCACCTGGTGAAGAAGGAGGGCGGCAAGTGGGTCTCCAACCTCGGTGACCCCAAGGTCTCCAAGGCCATGGACATCTACAAGCAGTACCAGGCCTTCAGCTCCGCGCCGAAGAACAAGGACGAGGCCACCCCGCAGCAGGCCGAGGTCTTCGCCAAGGGGAAGACCGGCGCCGTCATCGCCATGGGATACGAGGCCGGCACCGCCATCAAGGCCAACCCGAAGATAAAGAACGACATCGGGTTCTTCACCATCCCCGGGGAGACCGCCGCCAAGCCCGAGGGCGTATTCCTCGGCGGCTCCAATTTCGCCGTCGCCGGCATGGGCAAGAACCAGGAACTCGCCAAGGAATTCCTGAAGGTCGCCCTGTCGAAGGAAAACGACGGACAGATGGTCAAGGAGGTCGGCTGGACGCCGAAGTCCCCCGATCTGGCCGATGCCGCAAAGGAGAATCCGGCCGCGGCCGCCGCCGCGCCCGCCGCGGAGAAGTCCGGCGGTACCACTCCGCTGATTCCCCAGTGGGCCGCGGTGGAGAACGTGCCGAATCCGATCAAGAACTATATGACGGCGGTTCTGGGCGGCAAGGCGCCGGCCGACGCGGCCAAGGACGTCGAGTCCGAGATCAACGCGCGGCTCGCCAAGCAGTAGCCACCCCTGGCTGCGTACGGGCCGGCCGCCCCCGGCCCGTACGCGTCCACCGCATGCGCACCACGGTCTGACGGCGAGAAGGAGAACAGGGGTCATGGCAGTGCAGCTCGACGACGCGGTGGAGCAGACCGCGCCGCGGATCGGCAAAGGCGGCGCACCGCCCGACGACGGCGCGCCGTCCGCCCGCCGCGCCCCGCATTCTCCCGCCCGCCGCACCCCGCATTCTCCCGCCCGCCGCACCCTGCGTTCCCCCGCCCGCCGCGCCCCGTATCTCCTGCTGCTCCCGGCCCTGATCGCCACCGCGGTCTTCCTGGGCTGGCCGATGGTGCGGAATGCCCTGCTCTCCTTCCAGAACCTCAACATGAAGGAGCTGATCCAGCACCTCACGGACTGGCGGGGAACCGGCAACTACCAGGAGATCCTGGGCAGCGACCAGTTCTGGCGGGTCACCCTCCGCACCGTCGTCTTCACCGGCGTCAACGTCACCCTGATCATGGTGCTCGGCGTGCTCATCGGACTGCTGCTGGCCCGGCTCGGCAAGAAGATGCGGCTGACGCTGTCCGTCGCGCTGGTGCTGGCCTGGGCGATGCCGGTGATCGCCGCCACCACCGTCTTCCAGTGGCTCTTCGACTCACGCTACGGCGTCGTCAACTGGGTGCTGGACAAGCTCGGCTGGCATGCCATGGCCGACTACGACTGGGTCGGCACCCAGCTGTCGACCTTCTTCGTCATCACCGTCCTGATCGTGTGGCAGTCGCTGCCCTTCGTGGCCCTCAACCTCTACGCCGCCACCACGACCATCCCCAAGGAGCTCTACGAAGCGGCGCGGATGGACGGCGCGGGCACCTGGAAGGTCTTCACCTCGGTGACGTTCCCGTTCCTCAAGCCCTTCTTCCTCGCCACGACGTTCCTCGAAGTCATCTGGGTCTTCAAGGCGTTCCCGCAGATCTTCGCGATCAACCAGGGCGGCCCGGACCGGCTCACCGAAACCCTGCCGATCTACGCCTTCACCGAGGGCGTCGGCAACCTCCACTTCGGTATGGGCGCCGCGATCTCCCTGCTCACGATCGTGGTGCTGCTGGCCATGACCGCGTACTACCTGCGCCTGACGATCAGGCAGGAACAACAAGAGGAGGACGCGCTGTGAAGCGCTCTGCTTCTTCACCCTCGTCAACGGTTCGCCGTCTCTGGCCCAACGCGACGGCGATCGTGCTCGCCCTCGGCTTCGTCTTCCCCGTGTACTGGATGTTCAACACGGCCTTCAAGCCGACCCAGGACATCATCACCGAAGACCCCGTGTGGTTCCCCCTCCACGGCACCTTCGAGCACTTCGCGACGGCCGTGAACGCCCCGGACTTCTGGACCCTGGCCGGGAATTCGGTCATCGTGACGGTGCTCGCCGTGGGGCTGTCCCTGCTGATCGCGCTCTGCGGATCGTTCGCCATCGCGCGGATGCGCTTCAAGGGCCGCAAGGGCATCCTGCTGACCTTCATGGTCGCCCAGATGGCGCCCTGGGAGGTCATGGTGATCTCGATCTACTTGATCGTCCGGGACGCCGACATGCTCAACAGCCTGCTGCCGCTCACCTTCTTCTACATGCTGATGGTGCTGCCCTTCACCCTCCTGACGCTGCGCGGCTATGTCGCCGCGGTCCCCAAGGAGCTGGAGGAGTCCGCGATGGTCGACGGCTGCTCCCGCCGCCAGGCCTTCACCAAGGTCGTCTTCCCGCTCCTCGCACCCGGCCTGATGGCCACCTCCCTCTTCGGCTTCATCACCGCCTGGAACGAATTCCCGCTCGTGCTGGTCCTCAACAAGGAGCCGGACATGGGCACCCTGCCGCTCTGGCTCTCCCAGTTCCAGAGCCAGTTCGGGGACGACTGGGGCGCCACCATGGCCGCCGCCTCCCTCTTCGCCATCCCGATCCTGGTCCTCTTCCTGTTCCTGCAACGCAAGGCGGTCGGCGGTCTCACCTCCGGCGCAGTGAAGGGATAACGCAGCCCATGACCACACTCGTACACTCCGCCGGCACCCTCACCCGCGACGCACTCACCGTCCTCCAGCCGGGCTTCACCGGCACCACCGCCCCCGACTGGCTGCTGCGCCGGCTCGGCGAGGGGCTGGCTTCGGTGGGCCTCTTCGGCCGCAACATCGCCGACCCCGGACAACTTGCCTCGCTCACCGCCCAGTTGCGTGCCGAACGCGAGGACGTCCTGGTCGCCATCGACGAGGAGGGCGGCGATGTCACCCGCCTCGAAGTGCGCGGCGGCTCCTCCTTCCCCGGCAACCTCGCCCTCGGCGCCGTCGACGACACCGCCCTGACCCGCGACGTCGCCCGCGAACTCGGCCGCCGTCTGGCCGACTGCGGTGTCAACCTCAACTGGGCGCCGTCCGCCGACGTCAACTCCAACCCCTCCAACCCCGTCATCGGCGTCCGCTCCTTCGGCGCCGACCCCCAGCTCGTCGCCCGGCACACCGCCGCATACGTCGACGGCCTGCAGTCCGCCGGCGTCGCCGCCTGCACCAAGCATTTCCCCGGCCACGGCGACACCGCGGTGGACTCGCACCACGACCTGCCGAGGATCGCCGCCGACCTGCCCACCCTCCAGGAACGCGAACTGGTGCCGTTCCGCGCCGCCATCGCCGCCGGCACCAAGGCCGTGATGAGCGCGCACATCCTGCTGCCCGCCCTGGACGGCAGCCACCCCGCCACGCTCAGCCCGGCCGCGCTGCACGGTCTGCTGCGCGCCCCCGTCGCCGAGGGCGGCCTCGGCTTCGACGGGCTGATCGTCACCGACGGGATGGAGATGCAGGCCATCTCCGCCACCTACGGCATCGAACGCGGCAGCGTCCTGGCCATCGCGGCCGGCGCCGACGCCATCTGCGTGGGCGGCGGACTGGCCGACGAGGACACCGTGCTGCGGCTGCGCGACGCCTTGGTGAGGGCGGTACGCGACGGCGAACTGTCGGAGAAGCGGCTCGCCGACGCCGCGGCACGGGTGCGCGCCTTGGCGCGCTGGCGGAGTGCGGGCGCGGCGGTGGGGACCGCGCCCGCACCCGGCATCGGTCTCACCGCCGCCCGCCGCGCCCTGCGCATCACCCCCAACGGTCCCTTCGAGCCACTCACCGCCCCCGCCCACGTCGCCGCCTTCACCCCCCTCGCGAACATCGCCGTGGGGGACGACACCCCCTGGGGCGTCGCCGCCGAACTCGCCCGGCTCCTCCCCGGCACCGAAACCGCCACCTACCCCGCGGACACCGCCGCCACGGCCGGCACCCCGGCCCTGATCGCCGCGCTCCTCAAGGCCGCCGCCGACCGCCGGATCGTCGCCGTCGTCCGCGACGTCCACCGCCACCCCTGGATGGCCGACGCCCTGCGCACCCTGCTCGCCGCCCGCCCCGACACCGTGGTCGTCGAGATGGGGGTCCCCCAGTCCCCGCCCGAAGGCGCCGTGCACATCGCCACCCACGGCGCCGCCCGGGTCTGCGGTCAGGCCGCCGCCGAGACCCTGACGGGCCGCCGGCCGGCCACCGGCGCCTGATACGCCTGCGGCCGGGGCATCCCCGCAAGGACACCCCGGCCGCACCGGCAGTCGCAGCCACCGCTGCGGATGACTGCGCCGTCAGATCCCCTGCCAGTCCGGCTTGGCGGCGTAGGTGGCGCGGAAGTAGTCGGCGAGCTTCAGCTTGGCGGCCGCGGCCTCGTCGACGACGACCGTCGCATGCGGGTGGAGCTGCAGCGCCGAGGCGGGGACCAGCGCGGCGACCGGGCCCTCGACGGCCTGGGCCACTGCGTCGGCCTTGCCCTCGCCGGTGGCGAGCAGCACCAGGTGGCGGGCTTCCAGGATGGTGCCGATGCCCTGGGTGATGACGTGGTGCGGGACCTCGTCGAGGCTGTCGAAGAACCGGGCGTTGTCCTCCCGGGTCTGCTGGGTCAGCGTCTTGATACGGGTACGGGAGGCGAGCGAGGAACACGGCTCGTTGAAGCCGATGTGCCCGTCGGTGCCGATGCCGAGCAGCTGGAGGTCCACCCCGCCGGCCTCGCTCAGCGCACTGTCATACGCCGCGCAGGCGGCCTGGACATCCTTGGCCGTGCCATCGGGCCCCATGAACGAGTCCTCGCCGAGACCGAGCGGCTCGACGACCTCGCGCAGGACCACCGAACGGTAGGACTCGGGGTGCCCTGCGGGCAGGCCGACATACTCATCGAGCTGGCAGACACGGGCACGCGAGGCGTCCACCTCTCCGGCCCGGACCTTGGCCGAGAGCGCCTGGTAGATGGGCAACGGGGTCGAGCCAGTGGCCACGCCGAGCAGCGCGTCGGGCTTGCGGCGCACCAGGGTGGCGAGGGCCTCCGCGATGAGTGCGCCGCCTGCCGTGGCGTCCGGGACGATGACAACTTCCACGCTTGGCCTGCCGTTCTGGAGAATGGACTCATGTGGTATAGACCAATCTACCAGAGGGTGACCCGCCAGGCCCTGAGGTGTTCCCCAACGGCCGGACACGTTTTCCCGTCCGCTCGATGACCATCCGGCCACGCGACCGTACGGCCGGGAGGGGCCGCGGCAGCCGAGCCGCCCCCGTCAGAGCAGAACGCCACCCGTCGCGTCGATCCAGTGGCCCGTCACCCAGCGGCTGTCGTCCGAGGCCAGGAAGGCCACCACGTCGCCCACATCGGTGGGGTCCGCGACCCGGCCCAGCGGGGATATGTCGCTGACCGCCTGCCGCGCATCGGCATTGGCCTCGCCTTGCAGCCAACCGGCGTTCATATCCGTGTTGACCACGCCGGGTGCCACCGCGTTGACCGTGATCGCCCGCGGGCCCAGGTCCTTGGCGAGGGTCGAGGTGAACACATCGATCGCGCCCTTGGTCATGGCGTAGGCGATCAACTCGGGCTTGGCCGCGCCGCGTGTCAGCCCCGTCGAGACATTGATGATCCGCCCGCCGTCCCGCAGGCGGCTCAGCCCCTGCTGGGCGATGAAGAACGGCGCCTTGGTGTTGACCGCGAAGAGGCGGTCGAAGTCCTCCGTTGTCACCTCGCCGATCCGCTTGAGCGTCCCGTCGACCGCCTTGTTGATCCCGGCGTTGTTGACCAGGATGTCCAGCCCCTCGGCCTGCTCGTCGAACGCGGCCCACAGCGTCCCGGCGTCGTCCGGGACCCCCAACTCGGCCCGGACCGCGAAGGCCTGGCCCCCGGCGGCCTCGATCGCCGAGACCGTTTCCTTCGCCGCCGCCTCGTCGCGCCCGTAGTGCACGGCCACCCGTGCGCCGTCCCTCCCCAGCCGCTCCGAGATCGCCCGGCCGATTCCCCTGCTGCCGCCCGTCACCAGTGCCGTCTTGCCGCTGAGTGCACCGCTCATGTCAGGCCCCCCATTTCCGTATGCGTGTGTGCGTCAGTCGAGCGCACGCCGGTACCGCATCGAGCAGTTTTCTGTATCGCTCGCTACATAAAAACCGTAGCACGCCTTCCGTACCGACCGCTATAGAATTCATGGCATGGCGACCAAGGAGACGAAACAGCGCGGGCGGCCCCGGTCCTTCGACCGTGAGACGGCCCTGGAGCAGGCGGTTCGGTCCTTCTGGGAGCAGGGATACGAGGCCACGTCCATCTCCGACCTCACCCGCGCCATGGGCATCAGCGCCCCCAGCCTGTACGCCGCCTTCGGTGACAAGCGGGCGCTGTTCGACGAGGTCGTGGCCGAGTACGGGCGGCTGTACGGCGGCTTTCTCTCCCGTGCCGTGGCCGAGGAGCCGACCGCCCGCCGTGGTGTCGAACGGGCGCTGCGGGAGGCTGCGGCCGAATACACCCAGCCCGGCCGCCCCCGCGGCTGCCTCGTCATCAGCGCCGCGCTCAACACGGGCCCCGCGTCCGCCGAAGTCGCCGCATCCCTGCGGGAGATGAGGCTGTCGACAGTGCGGGAGATCGAGCGCAGCATCCGGGCGGACATCGCGTCCGGCGAGCTCCCCGCCGATACGGACGCGAGCGCGCTGGCTCATTACGTGGGCGCCGTCGTCCAGGGCATGTCGCAGCAGTCCCGGGACGGCGCGGACCGGCCCACGCTGGAAGGGATCGCCGCAGTGGCGATGGAGGCGTGGCCTGCGACATAGAAGGAGAGGGGAGGGAGAGGGAGTAAGGAGAAGGGGCACGCACCGTAGGGCCGTCCATAAGGCCCGCCCCGTAAGGCGGCGCTGTCCACCCGCGCCCCGGAATACCGCCCCCAGAAACACCCGCGGGCCGCGGCGCCGGGACAGGACCCTCAACCTGTCCGGCACCGCAGCCCGGAGCTACCATCGGCCGGCCCCGCTTCCGGGCGGGATGTACCCCAATGTGCGGTAGGGGTACGGTCCCGTCCTGGGACCGGTCGATCGGAGGCCTCGGCGCAGTCAGGGCAGAGAGCGCTTCCGGCCTCGTTCCACTCTCCTGTGCGGGGAGAGCGGAGGATCGGAGTCTGGGGTGTCCCCCAGAGGTGTTGTACCAGAGATTGTGGACTAGACCATTCTGATCTGTCCATGCTCGTGCGAGCACAACAAGTACACCGTACGCCGGTAGGCTCCCATACGTGCCCTCCATGAACGATCTCGTACGCCAGCACACCGCTCTGAGCGACTCCGACCTTGAGTGGCTGCACCTGCTGGTCTCGGAGTGGCAGTTGCTCTCCGACCTGTCCTTCGCCGATCTCGTCTTGTGGGTCCCCACGCTCGACGGCACCCGCTATGTCTCGGTCGCCCAGATGCGTCCCAACACCGGCCCGACCTCCTACCAGGACGACATGGTCGGCCATCTCGTTCCGCGCGGCCGCCGCCCGATGCTGGACTCCGCCCTCGACGAGGGCCGGATCGTTCGCGAGGGCGACCCGGAGTGGCGCGAGGAGGTGCCGGTACGCGTCGAGTCCATCCCGGTCCGCCGTGAGGGCCGGGTGCTCGGTGTGATCGCCCGCAACACCAACCTGCTGACCGTACGGACCCCCAGCCGGCTGGAGCTCACCTACCTCCAGAGCGCCTCCGACCTCGCCCAGATGATTGCCGCAGGATCGTTTCCCTTCCCCGGCCAGCAGGTCGACATGGATGCCTCGCCGCGCGCCGGCGACGGGCTGATCCGGCTCGACGGCGACGGCGTCGTCCAGTACGCCAGCCCCAACGCGCTCTCCGCCTACCACCGGCTCGGTCTCGCCGCCGACCTGGTGGGCCACCACCTCGGCCAGACCACCGCCGAACTCGCGCCCGCCCGCGGCCCGGTGGACGAGGCCCTGGTCAAGCTCGCCAGCGGCTGGGCACCGCGGGAGTTCGAGGTCGAGGGCGACGACGGTGTGATCCAGCTGCGCGCGATCCCCCTCAAGCCCAAGGGGACGCATATCGGCTCGCTCGTGCTGCTGCGCGATGTGACCGAGCTCCGCCGCCGTGAGCGCGAGCTGATCACCAAGGACGCCACCATCCGGGAGATCCACCACCGGGTGAAGAACAACTTGCAGACCGTCGCCGCGCTGCTGCGGCTCCAGGCCCGACGGATGGACTCCGAGCAGGGCCGCGAGGCGCTCAACGAGGCGGTGCGCCGCGTCGGTTCGATCGCGATCGTGCACGAGACGCTGTCCCAGAACCTCGATGAGCGGGTCGAGTTCGACGAGATCGCCGACCGGGTGCTGGCCATGGTCGCGGAGATCGCCCCGGGCAAGGTGACCGCCCGCCGCACCGGCCGCTTCGGCATCCTGGACGCCGAGGTCGCCACGCCGCTGTCCATGGTGCTCACCGAAGTCCTGCAGAACGCCCTGGAGCATGCCTTCGCCCCGGGGGAGCACGGCACGGTCGAGGTCGGCGCGGTGCGCGGCGGCAGTCGTACGGAGCCGCGTCTGCTGGTCACCGTCCAGGACGACGGCCGCGGGCTGCCCGAGGGTTTCGATCCGCAGCGCGCCGGCAACCTGGGGCTGCAGATCGTACGGACCCTGGTGGAGGGGGAGTTGGGCGGGACGTTCGACATGGTGCGGGCGCCCGAGCGCGGCACCCAGGTCATCCTCGACGTCCCCGTCCGGCCCGAGAAGCAGCACTGAGAAAGCAGTACTGAGCAGCGGCACCGGCTCTGAACAGCAGCAAGCCCCGGACCCATCCGGTCCGGGGCTCAAAGCTCATATCGCGATGCGATTACCGCCCAGGCGTTGCCGCTCTGGGGGAGCATCGGGGGGTACTGCGCGCTGCGGCTCGGGGGCCACGGGGTGTCTGGCTCAGGCGCTGGCGTTGCGCGCCCGGTTACGAGCCGCACGGCGCTTCATCGCGCGGCGCTCGTCCTCGCTCAGACCGCCCCAGACGCCGGAGTCCTGGCCGGACTCAAGCGCCCACTGCAGGCACTGCTCCATGACGGGGCAGCGGCGGCAGACAGCCTTGGCTTCCTCGATCTGCAGCAGCGCAGGACCGGTGTTGCCGATAGGGAAGAAGAGCTCGGGGTCTTCTTCGCGGCAAACGGCGCGGTGACGCCAGTCCATGGCTGCTCCATCTCCTCGTATGACGGGAACGTTGCTTGTGAATGTGAACGCTTTCACGAATCCCTCCACAAGGGAAGGCCCGAACCCCAGTTGTGAACTGGTGCGGTCCTGTGGAATGAGGAGGAGGATTCGGGCTCTCAAGGGGGCCGGTAAAGCGGCCGTCCCGATCGCCATGAAGAGACTCGCAAACCTCGGCGGCGGATACAACCCCTTCCGGAAACTTTTTTTTGATTCCTTGGTGTCGCCTAGCTCACAGCCGTCATTCCAGGGGGTGGAAGTCAGCCTAAACGTTCGAGTGAAAGGACTTTAGGCCCTACTGCTCACACAATCACACGCAGTGCACGGCGAACGCCTGTGAACGTCACACTCGTACGCAGTCCCAGGTGGTCACCGTCCATCTGAAAGGGCAGTGGCACCTGTGATTGCAAGGTGAAGTCCGTCAGATCGTGCAGAGACACCGCATGCTTGCCATGGGGGCCGCGGTCGGCGGTTGACGCCAGCAGCTGGGTCGCGTACCGGGCCGCCGACGGGTACGAGAGCTTGCTCAGTGCGAACAGATCCAGCGCCGAGTCGAACGATGCTTCAGGGGATGGGTACACCGGGCGATTGCCCAGGTAGGTCCAGGGGGAGGTGTTGCAGATTATGGACATCACGAGGCCCTCGACGACGTCGGCGGAGCCCTCGGTTCCGCCCGGCCGTTCGAGGGTGATGGTGCCGTGCCGGCGGTTCGCCTCGCCCATGAACTGCCGTACGACCTGTCGCACGTACAGGGCGTGGGTCGAACGCTTGCCGCGTTCGCGCTGCTGCTCGACCCGGCCGACGACGCCCGCGTCAAACCCGAAGCCCGCGCAGAAAGTGAACCAGCGGGCCGGTACGCCCTCGTCGTCGGTGCCCGGGGTGCCCGAGGCCAGCCCCAGGCCGACCGTGCGCTCGGTGCCGTCGCGCAGCGCGTCCAGAAGGGCGCCGGTCGCCTCGACGGCGTCGTTGGGCAGCCCGAGAGCGCGGGCGAAGACATTGGTGGAGCCGCCGGGGACGACCGCCAGCCGGGGGTGCGAGTCCGGATCGGGGCCGTTCGCCAGCAGACCGTTGACGACTTCGTTGACCGTGCCGTCGCCGCCGAGCGCCACGACCAGCTCGGTCTCGCCGCCCTCGGTCGCCTGCTGTGCCAGGTCACGGGCGTGCCCGCGGTATCTCGTCTCGGCGACCTCCAGATCGAGGTCGCTGGCGAGCGCGTGGGTGAGTACGTCACGGGTGCGGGCACTGGTGGTGGTTGCTGCGGGATTGACCACGAGAAGTGCGCGCATGTGCAGCAGCGTACCTACCTGCAGGTACCCGCTTCGATCCCCGGTCGGTCTCCGGGGCGACCCGGCGTCCCCGGGCGCCGGCGCTACCCTGCTGGGGTGAGCAGTCAGCAGAAGCAGTCCGCGCCCCGAGCCACCGGCACCCCCGCCGTGCCCGAGCCGACCGGCCCGCGGCCCGCCCGGCTGAGCGCCGCCGCGGCGCTCACCGCCGTCGAAGGGCTGGCACTGGCCGCCATGGGCGGGTACATGCTGATCATGGGACTGGCCGGTTCGCCGGACAGCCCGCAGCAGGCGGAGATGGGCGGGCTGACGATCCTGGCGCTGGCGGCGCTGCCGCTGGTCGCCGCGCGCGGGCTGTGGCTGCGCCGCCGCTGGAGCCGCGGCCCCTCGCTGATCACCCAGATCGTGGCGCTGCCGGTGGCCTGGACGCTGGTCAAAGGCGGTGGCGCACTGATCGCGGCCGGCGCCGGGCTGGCCGTGGCCGCGCTGGTCGTCCTCGTGCTGCTGGTCAACCCGACGGCCACCGAGGCGCTGGGCATCGGGCCCCGGGAAACGGAGTAGGCGGGGCCCGTACGGACCCCGCCCCGCTCACACCCCGGTCACGCCGGGATCAGGCACTCCGCAGTCACTCACTGCAGTCACTCACTCCGCGGTCACTCCCCGGTCATTCCTCAACGAGCAGCTTGTCGCGCAGCTGGGCGAGGGTGCGGGCCAGCAGCCGCGAGACGTGCATCTGGGAGATGCCGACCTCCTGGGCGATCTGCGACTGGGTCATATTGCCGAAGAAGCGCAGCAGAAGGATCTTCTTCTCGCGCGGCGGGAGGTCCTCCAGCAGCGGCTTGAGGGATTCCCGGTACTCCACGCCCTCCAGCGCCTCGTCCTCCGCGCCGAGGGTGTCGGCAACGGCCGGGGACTCGTCGTCGGTGTCCGGAACGTCCAACGAGAGCGTGCTGTACGCGTTGGCCGACTCCAGGCCCTCCAGGACCTCCTCCTCGGAGATACCGAGGTGCTCGGCCAGCTCATGGACCGTGGGCGCACGGCCGTGCCGCTGGGAGAGCTCGGCGGTCGCGGTCGTCAGGGACAGCCGCAGCTCCTGGAGGCGGCGCGGGACGCGGACCGCCCAGCCCTTGTCGCGGAAGTGCCGCTTGATCTCGCCGACGACGGTCGGGGTGGCGTACGTGGAGAACTCCACGCCGCGTTCCGGGTCGAAGCGGTCCACCGACTTGATCAGACCGATGGTGGCGACCTGGGTCAGATCGTCCAGCGGCTCACCGCGATTGCGGAACCGCCGCGCCAGATGCTCGACCAGCGGCAGATGCATACGGACGAGGGTGTTGCGCAGCTCCGCGCGCTCCGAAGAGCCCTCGGGAAGCTTGCGCAGCTCGTAGAACATCGCCCGGGCGCCGCTGCGGTCATGCGGATCCTGGGAATGCCGCGCATTCTGGGGCTTCTGGTCGGGGCCGGGCGGATCGTGCTGATGCGCCTGCTGCCCCTGCTGCTCGCTCTGGTCCATGTGGTCCGCCCGCTCTGCCTGCTCCGCCGCGTCCAACCGGCCGCCGTGGTCGTCTGCGCCCACCGGATGCGGCCGGGCCTGCTGGTCGGGGATGGTGACACTGGGCGCCATCCGCGCGCCGCGTTCGAGATCTTTCACGGGGCCCCCTGTTCGGTCATGACGGTCCGGGACCGGCGCCGCGCTCCTTGTACAGGCTGATGGTGACCGTGCGGTCCTCGGCGACGGTGGAGTCGACCTTGCCGGCCAGCGCGGAGAGCACCGTCCAGGCGAAGGTGTCGCGCTCGGGGGCGCGGCCGTCGGTCGTCGGCGCCGAGACGGTCACCTGCAGTGCGTCGTCGATGAGGCGGAAGACGCAGCTGAGCACGCTGCCGGGGACGGCCTGTTGCAGCAGGATCGCGCAGGCTTCGTCGACCGCGATCCGCAGATCCTCGATCTCGTCAAGGGTGAAGTCCAAACGGGCTGCGAGTCCGGCTGTGGCCGTACGCAGCACAGACAGGTAGGCACCCGCAGCGGGCAGTCGGACTTCCACGAAGTCCTGAGTCCCGGGCTCGCCTGCGATCTGGGACACCCTCACCTCCAAGGTGGCACAAGCTGGTTGAGCTGGTATGCGTGAACAGTTCGAGTGTTGCGCAGAATCCGCGCCGGTCGTCTCTTCTCTCCGGTGAGAGGAAACTCCCTCCGGTGAAAGGAGAACGATCCGGCGCAGCTCATGGTTCGGCTGCGACGCTATCGCGATCTGCGGGCCGGTGTCGCCCGGACGGAGCATGGGTGCCTCCGGACCACGATCCTGCCGCGGTTATCAGGCACGAGGTTGTCACTGATTGTAAAACTACGGGCACATACAGTGGCTAGTGGTGTGCGCTATCAAATCCATACCGATTACGCTCCGTTGGCACGCGCGGAGCCGGCGAGATTGTGCAGCGCATTTCCAGTGAGCCGGAAGACCGTCCATTCGTCCATGGGCTGCGCACCGATCGACCGGTAAAAGCCGATGGACGGTTCATTCCAATCCAGGACCGACCACTCGAAACGCTCGTAGCCGCGGCTCACGCAGATCTCCGCGAGGGCCGCCAGCAGCGCCTTGCCGTGGCCGCCGCCGCGTGCCTCCGGCCGTACGTACAGGTCCTCCAGATAGACACCGTGTGTGCCCGTCCAGGTCGAGAAGTTCCGGAACCACAGGGCAAAGCCCACGGGTTCGCCGTCCGCCTCCGCTATGAGCGCGAAGGCCGCCGGCTGGTCGCCGAAGAGGGCCTCTTTCAGCTGCGGCTCGGTGGCCTGGGCGGCCTCGGGGGCGCGTTCGTAGGCGGCCAGCTCGCCGATCATGGCGAGGATGACGGGGACGTCGGCGGGGGTCGCTGCGCGAATCATGCCGAAAGGCTAAAGGGGCGTCCGGGAGCGTCTTACACCAGGAGCTCGTCGGTGAAGCACCAGCGCCAGGAGGCGCCCGGCTCGAACGACCGCATCACCGGGTGGCCGGTCTCCTCGTAGTGCGCGGTCGCATGCCGGTACGGCGAGGAGTCGCAGCAGCCGACATGGCCGCAGACCAGGCACAGCCGCAGCTGTACGGGGTGGCTGCCGGCGGCCAGGCACTCCGGGCAGGTGGCGCTCAGCGGGGCCGGCTCGGCGCGCGGGAGTTCGAGAACATGCGTGCACTCACTCATGCCGAAACCTCGCTTCGCTCGGCCCCGCATTCGCGAGGCACGCACCTCTTGATGGTTCTCTCGCTGCGCTCACTCACGCCGAAACCTCGCTTCGCTCGGCCTCGCATTCGCGAGGCACGCACTTTTTAATGATTCGCTCGCTGCACTCGCTCATGATGGCCAGGTTAGATCGCGGGGACGGATGGCGACGAGCGAGGGGACGGGGCCCGGACCGATGGATGTGATGCCGCTGTTGCTGCTGGTCGCGGGGAGTGCGGCGGTCGCGGGGCTGGCGCGGCGCACGCCCGTCCCGGCACCGTTGCTGCTGGTCGCCGCCGGACTCGCGGCCTCCTACATCCCCGGAGTGCCGGACTACACCCTCGATCCGCACATCGTGCTGCCGCTGCTGCTGCCGCCCCTGTTGCACACCGCGGCCCTGGACAGCTCGTATCTGGACCTGCGGGCCAACGTGCGGCCGGTGGCGCTGCTGTCGTTCGGGTACGTCCTCTTCGCGACCCTGGTGGTCGGCTACGCGGCCTACCTGGTCATCCCGGACCTGCCGCTGCCCGCGGCGCTCGTCCTGGGCGCCGTCGTCGCACCGCCGGACGCCGTCGCGGCCACCGCCATCGCCCGCAAACTGGGGCTGCCGAACCGGATCACGACGATCCTCCAGGGCGAGTCGCTGGTCAACGACGCCACCGCGATCACCGCCTACAAGGTCGCGCTGGCCGCGGCCGTGGGGGTCGGCGCCACCTGGGGCAGCAGCATCAGGGAGTTCGCCATCGCGTCCCTGGGCGGCATCGGCACCGGAGTGGTCCTGATGGTGCCGCTGCACTGGCTGCGCCGCCGGCTGAGGGACTCGGCGCTGCTGGAGAACACCCTCGCGCTGCTCATCCCGTTCGTGGCGTACGCGGCCGCCGAGCAGGTCGGGGCCTCCGGGGTGCTCGCCGTCGTCGTGGTCGGCCTCTACCTCGGCCACCGCAACTGGCAGGTCGACTTCGAGACCCGGCTCCAGGAGGAGGCCGTCTGGAAGATGGTCTCCTTCATCCTGGAGTCCGCGGTCTTCGCGCTGATCGGGCTCCAGCTGCCGGTCGTGCTGCGCGGCCTCGGGGAATTCAGCGGCGCGCAGGCGGTCTGGTACGCGGTCGTGGTGTTCGTCGTGGTGGTCGTCGCGCGCTTCGCGTGGGTCTTTCCCGCGACCTTCCTGCCGCGCTTCCTGTCCGCGCGGATCCGCGCCCGGGAGCCCGATACGGACTGGACCGCGCCGGTCATCGTCGGCTGGGCCGGGATGCGCGGTGTGGTGTCGCTGGCCATCGCCTTCTCCATCCCGGACACCGTCCACGGGGGCGGCGACCTCCCGGCCCGCAGCCTCGTGCTCTTCCTGACCTTCACGACCGTCATCGGCACCCTCGTCGTCCAGGGCCTGACGCTGCCGCCGCTGATCCGCGCCCTGAAACTGCCCGGCCGGGACATCCAGGCCGAGACGCTCGCCGAGGCGCAGGCGCAGAACGAGGCGTCCCGGGCGGCCGAGGCCAGCCTGGACGAGCTGCTGGAGGACAGCCGCAACGCCCTGCCCGGTCCCCTCTCGGACCGGCTGCGGACCGTCATGGAGCGGCGCCGCAACGCCGTATGGGAGCGCCTGGGCACGGTCAACAAGGAGACCGGGGAGAGCGCCGACGAGACCTACCGGCGGCTCGCACGGGAGATGATCGACGCCGAGCGGCGGGTGTTCGTCGAGCTGCGCGACGCCCGGCGGATCGACGACGAGATGCTCCGGACGCTGCTGCGCAGGCTGGACCTGGAGGAGGCGGCCGCGTACCGGGAGGGCGCGACGTAGGCCCGGTGGGCGTACCCGTGGGTCAGGGCGTACCCGTGATCACGGCCGCGACCGTACTGCCCGGTGGGAAGGCTCCCTCGCCGGCCAGCGTCGTCAGGCCGAGCAGCACCTTGGCGACGTAGATGCGTTCCAGCGGCAGACCGTGCCGGTTCTCGAAGGCGTCCGCGAACGCGTCCAGCTCGGGGGTGCGGCGGGCGTAGCCGCCGCAGTGGAAGCGGTCCTCAAGCCGCCAGTCGCCGCGCCGCCCCCCGAACGCCGCGCGCTGGAGCTCCTCGACCGTCTCCTGGAGGAAGTGCGGGCGGCCTCCCTTGAGCACGGGGAAGCCGATGGCGCGCTGACCCGGTCCGAGCCCGGCGGCGAGACCGGCCAGGGTGCCGCCGGTCCCGCAGGCCACCGCGACCGTGTCCGCGGTGCCGTGCAGCTCCCGGCCGAGCTCCGAACAGCCCTGTGTGGCAAGGGCGTTGCTGCCGCCCTCCGGTATGACGCGGAAGGCGCCGAAACGGTCGTGCAGGGCGGCGAGGACGTCCGGGCCGGTCTTGCGGCGGTAGGTGCCGCGGTCGACGAAATGCAGCCGCATGCCGTCGGCCGCGCAGCGGGCCAGGGACGGGTTGAGCGGCGCGCCGGCCAGCTCGTCGCCGCGGACGACGCCGATGGTGGCGAAGCCGAGGAGGCGGCCGGCCGCGGCGGTGGCCCGCAGATGGTTGGAGTACGCGCCGCCGAAGGTCAGCAGGGCGCGCTCGCCGGCCGCGGCGGCGGCCCGCAGATTGGGCGCCAGTTTGCGCCACTTGTTGCCCGGCAGGTCGGGGTGGATCAGGTCGTCCCGCTTGAGCAGCAGCCGTATGCCACGGCGCGCGAAGGGCTCGTCCTCGATCTCCTGGAGCGGGGACGGCAGGCGCGGTCGCAGCGCGGCGGGGTCGGGCGGAGCGGGGCTGGTCACACGCCCCATTGTCGCGCGGGGCCGGTCAGGCGGGCGGCCGGCCCCGGGGCATGCTTCCGCCCGTTCGTCCGCCCGCTCGCCCACTTCAGGTGCTCGGACCGCACTTCGGGCGTTCGTCGGTCACTTCAGGTGCTCGGCGATCCGGTCGCGCAGCCCGTCCATCGAGAAGCCGCGCGGATCGACTTTGCCCGGCTGCCACTCCAGATGCCCGATCACCGAGCGCTCCGTCCAGCCGTGCGCCCGGCACACCGCCGCCGCGGCCTTCTCCAGCGCCTCGGCCTGGGCCGGCGGCCACGGGTCCTTGCCGTCGCCGAGGTTCTCGCACTCGAAGCCGTAGAAGGCGCGGTTGCCGTCGGTGTCGGACTCGTTGTCCGGCGGCAGCCGCTTCTCGGCGATCACCGCGCGCAGTACGTCGCCGTCGCCCAGGCCCGCGTGGTTGGCGCGGCCGTAGCCGACGAGATGCACCGTGCCGTCCTTGGTGATCACGCCGTGGCACAGCGGCCCCGGCAGGTCCGGGCGCCCGTCGTGGCAGAGCCGGACGGTGTCCTCGGAGCCGGACGTCGCGGTGTGGTGCACCAGCACGCCGTGCACCGGGCCCCACGGCCCCTTCTCGTTGCGGTGGTGCGTCTTCCAGCCGTCGACTTCGGCGACCCGCAGCCCCTCGGCCTTCAGGGCGTCGAGGAACCGGGCGGCGGACAGCGGCTCGGACATGGCCGACTCCGATCGGTACGCGGCGGCCGCCGACCGCGTACCGCCTCATGCCCCGCTTTTACCGGATTGGTCGACATTGATGGAGCGGAACGGAGTAAAACGGACCGGCCGGTCGGGGCCGTACGAGCGGAATCAGCCGCTCGGTGGTCCGGCCATGCGGTTGTCCTTACGCTCACCCGCACAGGAAAGCGTCACGCTCACCCGCGCAGGAAAGAGTCCCCATGGGTGTTGATGTGTGCCTCCAGAGCGTTGAGCGCTTCCTGGGTCGCCTCGGATGAACCGCTGCCGCTGCGCTCGGCGTAATACGCGGCACCCAGCTTCTTCAGCAGGTCGCCTCCGGCCCGGTGCTGCTGCACTTCTTCGACCTTCTGCTTGCCCTGCTCCAGCCCGTGCTGTGCCTTCTCCTTGGCGCGGTCGAGAAACCCTGCCATAGCTGCCTCCGTGAAGGTCGGTGTCGTAAGGATCAACGGCGCGGACGGCCGCCAGGTTCCCGTGCCAGGCTGGTGCACGTGGGCGAAGAGCGCGACACGAGTGAGCCGCACGGCGCAGCCGGCGCGGCGAGTGCGGCGTACCGGGAGCGGGCGTCCCGGCTGCCCGGGGCCGTGCTGTGGACGAAGGCCACCGGGTCCTCGGCGCGGCCGGTGCTGCCCGACGGCTGCACCGATCTGATCTGGAGCGCGGGGCGGCTGCTGGTCGCGGGGCCGGACACGGGACCGCACCTCCCGGAGACCGTGCCGGCCGATTCCGGCCCCGATAGCGTTGCGGGCAGGGGAGGGGCCCCCGCCGTGGGACTGCGCTTCGCGCCGGGGCAGGGGCCGTCCGTGTTCGGCGTACCGGCCCATGAACTGCGGAATCTTCGTGTGCCGTTGGAGGACCTCTGGCCCGCCGGACGGGTGCGGGAGGCGGCCGAGCGGGTGGCGGCGAGCGGGGCGCCGGGGCGGGTGCTGGAGGAGACCGCGGCGGGACGGCTGCGCGAAGCGGCCGACTTGGCCGGGCTGGCTGACTGGGCTGACCGGGCCGACCGGTCAGGGCTCTCCGGTCGCTCCGCCCGGACCGCGGCGATCGCCGCCGCGCTCGCCCGTGGCCGGCCCGTCGCCGACGTCGCCCTCTCCGCCGGGCTGAGCGCACGCCAGTTGCACCGCCACAGCCTGGACGCGTTCGGATACGGCCCGAAGACGCTGGCCCGGGTGCTCCGGTTCGTGCGCGCCCTCGATCTCGCACGTTCCGGGATGCCGTACGCCGAGGTCGCGGCGCGCGCCGGATTCGCGGATCAGGCGCATCTCGCCCGCGAGGTGAAGTCGCTGGCGGGGGCTCCGATGGGGGTCCTCCTAGGGCCGGGTTAACGTTTCCGCCATGGACTACCAGGCCGTTCTCGAAGAGGTAGCGGCCTACGCCAGGCCGTTCGTGGGGCAAGGACACGTTGCCGACTACATCCCGGCCCTGGAGCGGGTGGACGCGGACCGCTTCGGGATCGCGGTGGCCGACATCAACGGCGCGGTGTACGGGGTCGGCGACTGGGAGGTCCCGTTCTCCGTGCAGTCCATCTCCAAGGCGTTCTCCCTGGCGCTGGTGATGGCGGGCTCGCACGGCGACGACGACATCTGGAAGCGGGTCGGCCGCGAGCCCTCGGGTACGCCGTTCAACTCGCTGGTCCAGCTGGAGTGGGAGAACGGCATCCCGCGCAATCCGTTCATCAACGCGGGCGCGCTGGTGGTCACCGACCGGCTGCAGTCCCTCACCGGGGACGCCAGTACGACGATGCTGCACTTCCTGCGGGAGGAGAGCGGCAACCAGGACCTCGCCTTCGACCAGGGGGTGGCCGACTCCGAGGCAGACCACGGTGACCGCAACGCCGCCCTCGCGCATTTCATGGCGTCCTTCGGGAACCTGGAGAACCCCGTTCCCAGCGTCATCGAGCACTACTTCTGGCAGTGCTCGATCGAGATGAGCTGCCGGGATCTCGCCACGGCCGGCGGCTTCCTGGCGCGCCACGGGCTGCGCGCCGACGGCAGCCGGCTGCTGGAGGCGCGCGAGGCCAAGCGGATCAATGCGGTGATGCTGACGTGCGGGACGTACGACGCGGCGGGGGAGTTCGCGTACCGGGTGGGGCTGCCCGCCAAGAGCGGGGTCGGCGGCGGCATCGTCGCCGTGGTTCCCGGTCGGTGCACGCTGTGCGTCTGGAGTCCGGGTCTGGACGCCCGCGGCAACTCCGTCGCCGGAGCAGCGGCTCTGGATCACTTCACGACGTTGACCGGGTGGTCGGTGTTCTGACGAGTCGGGCTGGCGTTGTGGCCCGTGTTTCCTCGGCGCATCGTTGGCGTAGGAGGTACACCGCCATGGAGCACGAGATGCGGGCCGAGTACGAGGAAGGCGTGCTGCCCCACGAGGACACGCCGGTCAAGATCTGGCACATGGTCCGGCGGGACGGGACCACGGCGATGTGCGGACGGCCGCTGGCTCCGGCCGCCGCCACCCAATCGGCCGAGGGATGGGGCACGCCCACGTCAGAGCCGTTCTGTCATACCTGCGGCGCCATGTATCTGCGCGAGCACCCTCAGGACACCGGCTGACGCGCTGCACCCCAGGGCACCGGCTACGGCGCGTTCTGAGGCAGCGGCGCGAACAGGTCCACGCCATGGCCGTCCGGGTCCTGCACCACGGCGTAGCGCTGGCCCCAGAAGGCGTCCCACGGCGGCTTTTCGCCCGTGTAGCCGGCGTCGGTGAGTTCCGCGTAGACCTTGTCGACCTCGGCGGGGCCTGCGCACTCGAAGGCCAGGCCGGTCGGCGCGCCGGCCTGCGGCGGCGTCCAGTCCGGGTCGATGGCGCGGACGGTCTCGTAGGTGTCCCACATCAGCCGCAGGCCGCCGGGGAGCGGCGCCTCGGCGTGCGGGGCGGTGTCCGCGTCGGCGGGGAGGTCCAGGCCCAGGCGGCGGTAGAAGGCGAGGGAGGCGGCCATGTCGGCGACCACCATGCCGATGGCCGCGAAGCGCGGGGCTGCCGGGGGTGTGGTGGAAGTAGTCATGCGGCGAGCGTAGGCAGCGGCGTCCGGCGGGGTCTTGAAGAAATCGGACGCGGCCGCCGGGCCGGCCTCAGGGGCAGCGGATGACCTGGCCCGCGTACGAGAGGTTGCCGCCGAAGGCGAACAGCAGGACCGGGGCGCCGGACGCGATCTCGCGGCGCTCCACCAGCTTGGAGAGGGCGAGCGGGACCGAGGCGGCGGAGGTGTTGCCGGAGTCGACGACATCGCGGGCGATCACCGCGTTGACCGCGCCGATGCGCTCGGCGACCGGCTCGATGATGCGCAGATTGGCCTGGTGCAGCACCACGCCCGCCAGGTCCTCGGGGAGGATGCCGGAGCGTTCGCAGACCTGACGGGCGATGGCCGGCAGCTGCGTCGTCGCCCAGCGGTAGACCGTCTGGCCCTCCTGGGAGAAGCGGGCCGGCTCGCCCTCGATGCGTACCGCGCCGCCCATCTGCGGGACCGAGCCCCACAGCACCGGGCCGACCTCCGGTTCCGGGGCGGCGGTGACGACCGCGGCGCCCGCGCCGTCGCCGACCAGGACGCAGGTCGTACGGTCCGTCCAGTCGACCACGTCGGTGAACTTCTCCGCCCCGATGACCAGCGCGTTGGTCGCGGAACCGGCCCGGATGGCGTGGTCGGCGGTGGCCAGCGCGTGGGTGAATCCGGAGCAGACGACGTTGATGTCCATCGCGGCCGGCGCGTTCAGGCCGAGCTGGGCGGCGACCCGGGCCGCGGTGTTGGGGCTGCGGTCCGCGGCCGTGCAGGTCGCGACCAGCACCAGGTCGATGTCGTGCGGCGCGAGGCCGCTCGACGCGAGTGCCTTCGCGGCCGCGGCGGACGCCATGTCGTCCACCGTCTCGTCCTTCGCCGCGACATGGCGGGTACGGATGCCGACCCGGCTGCGGATCCAGGCGTCGTCGGTGTCCACGATCTTCGCGAGATCGTCGTTCGTGAGCACCTCGGAGGGCTGGTAATGGCCGAGAGCCAGGACGCGTGACCCCGTCATGAGTTCCCCTGTGGGTGGGCGGGCGGTACCCGACCAGTGTCGCCCCTGGGTGCCGGCCGATGGTTGCGCGATCTACCAATCTTCGGCCGTCAGAACTGGAGAGACCCGACGCCACGCCGCGCCCACGGGCGTCCCCCGCCGTGTAAGGGACGTCCACGGCGAAGGACGGGTGCGGCGGCCCGCACAGGCCTCCGGGCGGGGCGGTGGGCGTCGCGGCAAGGGGCAGCAGTCGGCCCGATCCAACGGCAGGGGTACGGCCTCCGGTCGGTATTGCTCCGCTCGCGGGCGCGTCCCGGGGCGGGCCCGCGAGCGGTGTGCCGCGGGCCCGCCCCGGAAGCTCCCCGCTACTGGGCCGGCGCCCGGAAGCGCCGCAGCCGCAGGCTGTTGCCGACGACGAAGACCGAGGAGAAGGCCATCGCGGCGCCCGCGATCATCGGGTTGAGGAGCCCGGCCGCGGCCAGCGGGAGCGCCGCCACGTTGTAGCCGAACGCCCAGAACAGGTTGGTCCGGATGGTGCCGAGGGTGGCGCGGGCGAGCCGGATGGCGTCCGCCGCGGCGCGCAGATCGCCCCGTACGAGGGTGAGGTCGCCGGCTTCGATGGCGGCGTCGGTGCCGGTGCCCATGGCCAGCCCCAGGTCGGCGGTGGCCAGGGCGGCCGCGTCGTTCACGCCGTCGCCGACCATGGCGACCGAGCGGCCCTCGGATTGGAGGCGTTCGATGACGGCCACCTTGTCCTCGGGGAGGACCTCGGCGATCACCTCGTCGATGCCGACCTCGGCGGCGACCGCCTCGGCGACGGCCTTGTTGTCGCCGGTGAGCAGGACCGGGGTCAGGCCCAGCGCGCGGAGCCTGCGGACCGCCTCGGCGCTGGTGGGCTTCACCGCGTCCGAGACGACCAGCACGGCACGTGCCGCGCCGTCCCAGCCGACGGCGACCGCGGTCCGGCCCTCGGCCTCGGCCTCCTCCTTGGCGGCGACCAGCTCGGGCGGCAGCTGCTGGCTCCAGTCGTCGAGCAGTCGCTCGCGGCCGACCAGGACGGCGTGTCCGTCGACGATGCCCTGGACGCCGAGGCCGGGGACGTTGGCGAAGTCCTCGGGGACGGGCAGGGAGCCGGACGGCTCCGCGGCCTCGGCGGCGGTGGCGATGGCGCGGGCGATCGGGTGCTCCGAGGAGTGTTCGAGGGCGCCGGCCAGCCGTAGCGCCTGGCCACGGGGCACGCCGTCGGCGAGGTGGACGCCGGTCAGGGTCATCACGCCGGTGGTGACGGTGCCGGTCTTGTCCAGGACGATGGTGTCGGCCTGACGGGTGGACTCCAGGACCTCGGGGCCCTTGAGCAGGATGCCCAGCTGGGCTCCGCGGCCCGTACCGGCCATCAGCGCGGTCGGGGTGGCCAGGCCCAGGGCGCAGGGGCAGGCGATGATCAGGACGGCGACGGCCGCGGTGAAGGCGGCCACCGCGCCCTCGTCGGTGCCCAGCCAGTAGCCGAGGGTGCCGACGGCGAGCGCGATGACGACCGGGACGAAGACCGCGGAGATCCGGTCGGCGAGCCGCTGGGCCGCGGCCTTGCCGTTCTGCGCGTCCTCCACGAGCCGCGCCATCCGGGCGAGCTGGGTGTCCGCGCCGACCCGGGTCGCCTCGACGACCAGCCGGCCGCCCGCGTTGACGGTGGCGCCGGTGACGCTGTCACCGGGGGAGACCTCCACCGGGACGGACTCGCCGGTGAGCATGGAGGAGTCGACGGCCGAAGAGCCCTCGATGACCTGCCCGTCGGTGGCGATCTTCTCCCCGGGGCGTACGACGAAATGGTCTCCGACGCTCAACTCCGCGATGGGGATGCGGACTTCGCGCCGGCCCCCCTCGTGTCGCAGGACGGCGACGTCCTTGGCGCCCAGCTCCAGCAGCGCCCGCAGCGCCGAGCCCGCCGTGCGCTTCGAGCGTGCCTCGAAGTAGCGGCCGGCCAGGATGAAGGTGGTGACGCCGGCCGCCGCCTCCAGGTAGATGCTGCCGCTGCCGTCGGTGCGCGCGATGGTCAGCTCGAACGGGTGCGTCATACCGGGCATGCCCGCGGTGCCGAAGAAGAGGGCCCAGAGCGACCAGCCGAGCGCGGCGAGGGTGCCCATCGAGATCAGCGTGTCCATCGTGGCGGCGCCGTGCCGCAGATTGGTCCAGGCGGCCTTGTGGAACGGCCAGGCGCCGTACGCCACCACCGGGGCGGCCAGCGTCAGCGACAGCCACTGCCAGTTGGTGAACTGCAGCGCCGGCACCATCGCCATCAGGACCACGGGGAGGGAGAGGGCGAGGGAGGTGAGCAGGCGCCGGCGCAGGAGCGTGAGCGCGTCGTCCGGCGGGCTGCCGCCGGCCGCGCCGTTGCCGTCCCCGTCCGTGGCGGGGGCCGGTCGGGAAGCCGGCGGCTCGGGGAGCACGGCGGTGTAGCCGGTCTTCTCGACGGTGGCGATCAGGTCCGCGGTCTCGACCCCGCTGCCCTCGGCGACCGCCACCTTCGCCTTCTCGGTGGCGTAGTTGACGGTGGCGGTGACCCCCTCCATGCGGTTGAGCTTCTTCTCGACACGGGCCGCGCACGAGGCGCAGGTCATTCCGCCGATCTCCAGCTCGACGCGCTGTTCGCCGATCGCGGTGGTCATGACTGCTGCTCCTCGGGGTGCTGGGAGTGCTGTACGGACGGGGTGTGCTGCGTGTGCGGTGCGGGGTCGTGGTGTGCGGGACCGTCCCGGTCGGTGGCGCCGGCGCCGAACGCGCGGCCGAGGCCGAAGCCGGCGGCGAGGACGACGAGCAGGATCAGGGCATAGCCGCCGAGCTTGACGGGGGTGGTCAGGGCCGTCATGGCGTACTCCTCATCGCGAGCGGTGGGACAACGGCGGCGACCGGCGTCCACTCTCCCGAACCATATACCCCCTAGGGGTATTCCGTCACTCCGCTCCTTCTTCGGTGTTCCCGGCCGCCGGCCCCGCCGCCCGACTCGCCCGCCCGCCCATCGCCCGCAGGTAATCGGCCAGCTCCGGCGGCTCGTGCACGGTGAACTCGCAGCCCAGCATGGCCAGCCGGAACGCCAGCCACTCCAGCGAATCGGGCGTGCAGCGCAACCGGCAGGACCCTTCGTCGACCGGTTCGACCTGGCCCGCCGCCGGGCCGCCCAGCCGGGCGGTCACCTCACCGGCCGGTGCGTACACCGTCGCCACCGCCCGATAGGTCGAGCTCATCCCCTGCATCCGGTCCCGGACGTACGCACCGGCGTCGGAGGCGGGCAGTTCGCGGGGCGGGGTCCGCACGCCCGTGGGGAACGGCTCGCTGAGCCGGTCCACCCGGAAGATCCGCCAGTCCTCGCGGTCGTTGTCGTACGCCACGAGATACCAGCGGCGCGCCGCCGCGACCAGCCGGTGCGGCTCCACCAGGCGCCGGGTGCGCGCACCGGCGCGCGCCTCGTAGCGGAACCGCACCCGTTCATGGTTGGTGATCGCCGCGGCCAGCACCGTCAGATGCTCCGGGTCGACGGTCGGGCCGTCGCCGGACGGCATCGGGACGGTGGCCGTGCCCAGCGTGCCCACCCGCCGCCGCAGCCGGGACGGCAGCACCTGTTCCAGCTTGGCGAGCGCCCGTACGGACGCCTCCTCGATGCCGTCGATGGTGTGCCCGGCGGTCGATCGCAGGCCGACGGCGATGGCCACCGCCTCCTCGTCGTCCAGCAGCAGCGGCGGCATGGCCGTCCCCGCGGCCAGCCGGTAGCCGCCGTCCGCGCCCATCGTCGCGTGCACGGGGTAGCCCAGGTCGCGCAGCCGCTCGATGTCGCGGCGGATCGTCCGGGAGGTGACCCCCAACCGCTCGGCCAGCTCGCTGCCGGGCCATTCACGGGGGGTCTGCAGCAGGGACAGCAGATTCAACAGGCGTGCCGAAGTCTCACTCATGGCATCGATGATGCGCGCAGAAGTAGGACCGGATCTGTCCTAGACGACATCTAGTGTCGAAGAACGCCGAAGACGTGGACGTCCATGGCGTACGGAGACGTCGAAGACGTACGGAGCCGGCGCGGGCCATACACCCCGGGCCGCCTCCCCTTCCGCACCTCACCCCTTGCTTTCCCGCTCCCAGGAGAACGCCATGACCACGACCGTGCCCGCAGCCCCCGAGGCGGCCGAACCGGCCCCCGCGCCAGACCGCAGACGCTGGATCGCGCTTGCCGTCGTACTGACCGCGACCTTCATGGACCTGGTTGACGCGACCATCGTCAACATCGCCATCCCGAGCATCCAGCGGGACACCGGCGCATCCTTCAGCGCCCTGCAGTGGGTCACCGCGGGCTACGCCCTCGCCTTCGCCATCGGCCTGATCACCGGCGGCCGGCTGGGCGACATATTCGGCCGCAAGAGGTTGTTTCTGCTGGGGATGGGCGGCTTCACCGTCGCCTCCGCGCTGTGCGGCCTCGCCGCGAGCCCCGGGATGCTGGTCGGCGCGCGGGTGCTGCAAGGGGCGATGGCCGCGCTGATGGTGCCGCAGGTGCTGGCGATCATCCATGTCAGCTTTCCGGCCCGGGAGCGCGGCAAGGTCTTCGGGATGTTCGGCGCGGTGCTCGGCCTCGGCGCGGTCTGCGGCCCGCTGATCGGCGCGCTGCTCACCGAGGGCGATCTCCTCGGTCTCGAATGGCGCCCGATCTTTCTGATCAACCTGCCGGTCGGGGTCGCCGGCATCCTGCTCGGCCGCCGTTTCATCGCCGAGTCCAAGGCGCCCACCGCGCTGCGTCTCGACCTCGTCGGCACGGCGCTGGCCACCGTCGGCCTGCTGATGTTCCTCTACCCGCTCACCCAGGGACGCGAGTCCGGCTGGCCGGTGTGGGGCTTTGTGTCGATGGCGGCGAGCCCGCTCGTGCTCGCGGTGTTCGTCCGCTACGAGCGCGCCAAGGCCCGTAAGGACGGCTCACCGCTCGTCGAACTCTCCCTCTTCAAGATCAAGACGTTCGCGGCGGGCGCCGGCGTCCAGCTGACCTTCGGCGCCGCCTCCGGCCTCTTCTTCCTCGTCTGGACGCTGCACATGCAGCTCGGGCTGGGCTGGGGACCGCTGCACGCCGGACTGACCGGGGTGCCGTTCTCCCTCGCCTGCTCGGCAGCGGCGGGCATGTCCGTCCAGAAGCTGGTGCCGCGCTTCGGCCGCAAGGTCATGCAGGCCGGCGCGCTGATCATGCTGGCCGGTGCACTGCTCTACATCGGGGAGGCCGAGCACTTCGGAACCGCCATGCAGTCCTGGCAGATGGCGCCGGCGATGGTCCTGCTGGGCGCCGGCATGGGGCTGATCGTCGCCCCGATCACGGACTCGGTGCTCTCCGAGGTGCCGACGGAGCACTCCGGATCGGCATCCGGCATCTTCAACACCACCGGCCAGCTGGGCATGGCGCTGGGCCTGGGCCTGTCGTCGGTGGCCTTCTTCGGAGTGGTCGACGGTACGGGGGAGACGGGTGGCGCGGGGGCCGGGGCCGCGCTCGGGGCCTCGTTCATCGACGCCACCACCAGCGCCCTGTGGTGGGTGTCCGGCGGCCTGGTCATCATCTTCGGCCTGCTGTTCCTGCTGCCCCGGCAGGTACGGACGCAGAACCCGGCGGCCACCGAGGAGGCCGCCCCGGCGGCCACCGGCGAGACCGGAGCGTCCGTCGGCGAGACCGGGAAGACGCAGCCGGTCCTGGTTTCCTGAGGGACGGAGTCCGAGGCCCGGGTAAAACGGGGCGCTAGACGAGTAGGTCCTATGTCCCTTCTGGCTCGCCCTTCTGGCTCGCCCTACGGGCGGACGAAGGGACACAGGACTTACTCGTCTAGGCCGTACCGCTCGCAGGGGCCCGCGCGCCATACTGGCCGGGTGTCAATGATCAGCAACCTCCGCAAAGCCGTCCGGCTGCCGCAACCGCGTACCCACGGGGTCGACCTCAGTCACCCCGCGCGCTCGCCGCTCGGCACCGCCGTGGTGAACTGCGCGGTGTACGTGGACGGCGTGCGGCAGCAGGGAAACCACCCGGCTGATGTGGCGATACGCCAGGTCCGCGAGTCCGGCAACGGTTTTGTGTGGATCGGTCTGCACGAGCCCTCGGAGAAGGAGTTCGCCGGCATCGTCGAGCTGTTCGGGCTGCACCCGCTCGCCGTCGAGGACGCCGTCTACGCTCATCAGCGGCCCAAACTGGAGCGCTACGACGACTCGCTGTTCACCGTCTTCAAGACGGTCCGCTATGTCGATCACGACCGGCTCACCGACACCAGCGAGGTGGTCGACACCGGCGAGATCATGGTCTTCACCGGCGCCGACTTCGTGATCACGGTGCGGCACGGCGGACATGGCTCGCTGGGCCCGCTCCGCGAACAGCTGGAGTCCGTACCCCGGCAGCTCGCGCTGGGCCCGTCGGTCGTGCTGCACGCCATAGCCGACCTCGTGGTGGACGACTATCTGGACGTCACGGCCGCCGTCCAGGACGACATCGACGACGTCGAGAGCGAGGTCTTCTCCGTACGGGGCGGCGGCGGGGCCGGGCGGATCTACCAGCTCAAGCGCGAACTCCTGGAACTCAAGCGCGCGGTGGCCCCGCTGGACCGGCCGCTGCAGTCGCTGGCCACCCAGCCGATGTCGCAGGTCGACCCGCGGATCAAGACGTACTTCCGGGACGTCGCCGACCACCTCGACCGGGTCACCGAGCAGATCACCGCCTTCGACGAACTGCTCAACTCCATACTCCAGGCGCATCTGGCCCAGGTCACCGTGGCCCAGAACGAGGACATGCGCCGGATCAGCGCCTGGGTCGCGATCCTGGCCGTACCGACGATGGTCTGCGGCGTCTACGGCATGAATTTCGACTATATGCCGGAAAGGGGCTGGAAGTTCGGATATCCGCTGGTCATGGGGCTTATCGTCGCGATCTGCTGGGTGATCCACCGCGGGTTCAAGCGGAACGGCTGGCTGTAGGGCCGGGCGGGGCCGGCCGGAGGGGACTGCCCTGGTTCGGTCCGACCTCATAAGCTTCCGGAAATCTCCGGGACGGGTTCCCCCACGGGTCGCCCCACCGGCGGAGCCGGCGCGACCGGCGGAACGGGAGGGCCCATGGCAGAGGTGTTCCTACGGCGTCTGACCAGGTGGCAGGCGGAGACCCAGCGGGAGTCCGTCGCCGATCTGTACGTCGCGGCCCACCGCGGCCCGCCGGCCGACGACGCACCCGGCCGGGCGGAATTCCTGCGCCGGTTCGCCGAGCGCGATGTCCAGCGCCCCGGCTTCGAGATGGTCATCGGCAGCAGCCCGGCACTCGTCGGCTGCTGCTACGGCTATCCCGCCGACCGCGACGGCGACTGGTGCCGGGACCTCCCCGGCCAGGTGCCGGCGGAGCTGCGCGAACCGGCCGCGGCGGGGCGGCTGTTCATCATCGCGGAGCTGATGGTGCTGCCCGGCCATCGGCGTACGCGGGTGGCCACCCGCCTCCAGGAGACGCTGCTGATCCGCAGCAATGCGGTGGTGGCGGTCGTCCTGATCGCGCCGGACAACGGACCGGCGCGGGCCGCGTTCCGGTCATGGGGGTGGCAGCCGGCAACCGGAGAGGCCACCCGGGGGTCCGGCGACGGGACCCAACAGGAAGTGTGGAGCCGATCGTTGCGGTAGGGGGCCGCCCCCTGTACGGCCCCCGTCCACACAACAAGCGGTGGGGCTCCGAAGAGCCCCACCGCATGAGCGAAGGCCAAGGAGTGCGGGCTGGTGGGGATACGAGGGCCGGCCGCCAGGTACCGGCCCTCGTCAGCCGCAGGCCGTCGGCCGACCCGGACCACTCTCAGCAAGCCTGGTCAGGGCGCCACAAGCCTTCGCCGTACTTCAGGAGACCTTGCCGAAGCGAAGGCCTGCCAGGCCGTTGGCCCAGAGCTGGTCCACCTGGGCACGCTCGTTGTCGTCCGGCTGGGCGTTCTGGCACGACGGGCCGGGGCCGCCACCGGACATCAGCTCGCTGCACGGACCCTCGTAGTGGTCCGGCAGGCCCAGCACATGGCCGGTCTCGTGCGCGGTCACGCGGGTGGAGTTGTACTCCTGGTTCTGCTTGTAGTCCAGGAAGACAAAGCCCTTGCCGTGGCCGTCGGTGCTCGCGTACGAGCCGCGCGGGTCGTCGCCCTCGCGGTACTGGAAGTCGCCGCCGCTGCCTTCCTGCAGCTTGACGTTCTGCACGGAGCTGTTCCAGATCGACGCGCTTTCCGATATCTGGCCCGCGAACGTCGGGGCCGCGCTGGCGTCGTAGGTGACGGTGACCGAGGCCGCGTTCGGGTGCGCCTTCATCTTGGCCTTGGCCGACTTCATGACGGCCTCGAAGAACGCCTTCGTGTCCGCCTTGTCAGCGGCCGAACCCTGGTAGGCGGCGATGGAAGCGCGCGTGCTCTGGGAGGAGTGGGTGTGCGTGGAGGGGGAAGCTGCCGAAACCGGCGCCGCAGCTGCGAGCACGGCGGCGAGGCCCAGTCCGAGCGCCGCCGACAGCGCCTTCTTGGGAGAACTCATGTGGGGGCTCCTTAATTTCCGAGGGCCGTACGGTCGCCGTGTGGGGCGGCGACCGGGGCCCTGCGGATTTCTTGGTGCCGATGAGTCTGGACGGAGTTCACCCGTGAGGCGGAGATGCCAGGTGGCGATAGCGTCAGGCAATACCCCGGAAAAAACAGCTTGTTCGCATAGGTTTGAGAGTCTGGTGTGACGTATGCCTACGTCGTTATGCTCCCGATGTGGAGCTAGAGGTAAGGCATCTTCGCGCATTGTGCGCCATCGCCGACTCCGGCAGCGTACGCAAAGCGGCCAGGCAGTTGGGGATGACGCAGCCTTCCCTGACGACTCAGCTACACCGCATCGAGAAGGCCCTCGGGGGGCAGCTCTTCTTCCGCGAACCGACCGGCAGCCGGCCGACCGCCCTGGGGCATTCGGTGCTCTGCCGGGCCCGCCCCATAGTGGCCGAAATGCGGGCCCTGGTCGAGGAGATCGCCTCGGCATCCGTACGCGAACAGGGCGCCCGGCTGCGCATCGGCAGCACCAGCAGCCGTGCCGTCGCCGGCTGGCTGCGCCGGCTGCGGGTCCGGCTGCCGGAGACGGACACGACGATAAGGATCGATGTGTCCGCCAATGCGCTGCTCCAGATGGTCGCGGCCGGGCAGCTCGACGTCGCCTTCGTGCACGAGGTCGAGGGCGCGCCGCTGCGGGTCCCCGACGGCCTGGCCGAGCATGAACTCATCGCCAGAGAACCCCAGTTCATCGCGCTGGCGGACAGCCATCCGGCGGCCGGGCAGTCGATCGTCCGGGTGGCGGACCTCGCCGACGACCAGTGGATGGTCGACCCGACCGTGGACGGCGAGTGGGCCGGGCTGCGCCGCATCTGGGGCGCGGCCGGCATCAACCCCCGTGTGGTGCACGGCGACTATCTCACCGCCGTCGATCTCGTCACCGCCGGCGAGGTGGTCACCCCCTGCCAGCCGACCGCCCGGCTGCGGCCCGGCATGGCCGTCCGCCCGCTGTACGGTGACCCGCTCGCCGTCCGCCTCTTCATGGCCTGCCGCCAGGACGGCGCCCCGGCCGCCCCCGCCGACGCCCTCTTCGCCGACCTGACCTCCGCGTATATGGAGATCGCCTGGGCGAGCGTGGCGTATCGCGAGTGGCTGGTCCGGCATGACGGACCGCTGCCGGTGGCGACGTAGGGCGGACAGGCCCTAGGATTCGATCCGCTTCTCCAGGCGGCTGCCACGCGGCAGGGTGATGGACATGATGTCGCCGGGGGCGTCCAGTGCGATGCGGTGCCATCGCCCGCGCGGCACGATGGCCGCGGTGCCGGCCGCCAGCTTGATTTCCTCCTCCTCGTCTCCGGGCTGTTCCGGACGGAGGATGAGGCGTATTCCGCCGGTGAGGCAGGACACGACTTCGTCCGCGCCGGAGTGGACTTCCCAGTGGTCGGCGTGGACGTCGGCGTCGGTCTCCACATGGAAGGCCATCACCTGCCAGCCGTCCCGCTTGGGGTCGAACACCGGCTGCACGGCGCGCACCTGGCCGTCTTGGTCAAGGTGGATGAAGGAGGCGAAGAGATCGATCGGGGTAACGGTCACGCCGAGACGTCCTTCCTGAGGTGATCTTTCATCTGGTGGGTTGTGGCATGAGGGTGGCCGGCCTGGTCGGTCGCGACCGCCTCACTCGGCCAGCGCACGGCGCAGGGCTGCGGCGATTTCGGCGGTCTGCCGCTGCGACACCTCGGCGGACAGGATCGCCTGCGACCCGTGGAACGTGCCGGGCCACTGGTGCAGCTCGACCGAGACGCCGGCCTGCAGCAGGCGCAGCGCGTAGGTGATGTCTTCGTCGCGGTTCGGGCAGAGTTCCGCGGTGCCGATGTAGGCGGGTGGCAGGCCGGACAGCTCGGTGGCCCGCGCGGGGGCGGCGTACGGCGTGGCTGGCGCGGAGCCCAGGTAGTGCCGCCACGATGCGGTGACCTTGTCGCGATTCATCCAAGGCGTCTCGGTGAAGTGCCGTGCCGACCATGTCTCCTGCCGGTCGTCGAGCCCGGGCTGGCTGAGCAGCTGGTAGCGGATCGGCGGCCCCTGCTGGTCACGCGCCCGCAACGCCAGCGCGGCCGCGATCCCCCCACCGGCGCTGTGACCTCCGACCGCGATCCGCTCCGGGTCGATGCCGAGCTCGGCTGCGTGCTCGGCCGTCCAGGTCAGCACGGCGTAGGCGTCGTCCAGGGCGGCCGGGAACCGTTGCTCGGGCGCCAGTCGGTAGCCCACCGAGATCACCACCGTGCCGGAGAGGTCTGCGATCCGGGCGGCCCACGGGTGCTCGGTGTCCAGGTCACCCATGACAAATCCGCCGCCGTGCAGCCAGACGATGGCGCCGCCCTGCGCCTGGTGCGGGCGATAGATCCGCACCGCCACGTCCGGATCGGCGGGAACCGTGCGGTCCTCGATTTCCATTCCCGTGGTGTCTGGTGCCGGCACGGCGGCGGCCAAGTCGGCGAAGTTCTTGCGCTCGGTGACCGGGTCGGTCAGGTCGGCCCGGGGGAACAACGGTATGAATGCTTCGAGTTCGGGATCCATGTCGGCAATCCTGACGGTCGCCGCCCCCGAGATCATCCGCCAACTGTCGGGCATCCGGCCCGGATCACGCACCGATCGGCGCCTATGCTCCTGTCATGGAGGCACTGGCCGTACGGCTGTCGCGACTGGATTCGCACGTCGATGGCGCGATCCGCGTCATCATGTTCTACGACACACTGATGCGCCGACGGGTGGATCTCCCGGCACTCGCCCGGGCCTCGGCGGGCCTGGCCGAGTGCGTGACCGGGATTCGGCTCCATGGCACGGGGCGGGCGATCCGCGTCTCGCCCGACGGCACGGAAACGTCCGGCCCGCCGCAACCCGCGTCCGCCACGACGCCGATCACACTCGATGAGGAGGAGATCGGCACGGTGTGGCTGGAACGCCCCGGCTCGCCCGGCTCGCTCGAACTCGACGAGCTGCTGCTGGACCGGCTCGCCCTCGCCGCCGCGGCGGTCGTCGAGCGGTACGGTCCGGCCCGTACCACCATGGCCGACCCCGCCCTCGTCGAACTGGCGATCAGCGCCGACAGCGACGAGGCGGCCAGGGCCAGGGCGCTACGGCTCCTGGGTTTCGCCGCCGACCTGCCGGTCCGCGTCGTCGCCGTACGGTCGCAGCTTCCGCTCGACCAAATCGGCGGCCTGGTCTGCCCGGCCCGCCCGGTGAAGGCGGCACCGCTCGCCGACGTGGGCGTCATCCTGGCCACCACCGTGGACCAGGCCCGGTTTCCGGCAGGCGTACGCGCGGGCATCGGCGCCGCCGAAAGCCCCGACCGGTCCTGGCGGGAAGCGCGCACCGCCCTCCGCTTCACCACCCCACGCCAGCCGGTCGTCCACTACGACGGCCTGGGGGCGTTGGCGCTGCTCGCACAGGTACCCCAGGACACCGCGCGAGACAACGCCGACGTGACCGCGATCGCCCGAATCGCCGACAACCCGGAAGACCTGGAGACCCTGGACGCCTACTGCGCCGCCGGCTCCCTACGCCGCGCCGCCGACCTCCTCCACCTGCACCACAGCAGCGTCGCCCGCCGACTCGAACAGATCGGAAAGAACCTGGGCATCGAACTCACCGAACCCACCGGACTGATACGGGCCAGGCTCGCCCTCACCGCATGGCGGCTGCTCAACGACTGAGGAGGCCCGCTGTCGCTCCTGCGCTGCTGGGGCAGGAACGGGATGCTCGCAGCGGCTCGCGGAAAGACCCTAGCTGCAGCCTTCTTCGCGCTTCGCGACACCGAGAAGGATCGTGGTGTCGGTGTTGATCCGCCCGAACCCCCCGGGCATCTGAGTGCAGACCTTCCAACTCCGGTCGGAGGACGGTGTGCGGCCACGACCTCGTATGTCGTACGTACGGATCGACCGGAAGCCGGCGGCTCGCGCTTCGTCCCGGGCAGCCCTCAGCCCCTGGCCAGTGAGGCGCGGAACGGGCGCGTTCGCATGGCCGTTGCCGCTGCCGAGGGTGAATTTCGCCCCGGGGCCGACGGGGGCTGCCGTCTCGGGCGTTGGGGAAGCGGGCGTTGGGGAGGAGGGGCGCTGCGCGGAGGCTTCAGGGCCGGGTGAATCCGCGGTGCAGGCCGCGAGCGCGAGACAGGCGGCGGTGATGACGACAGTGGCGGTGGTACGGCGCATGGTTCCCCCGGTGGCGATGTAACGACGAGAGGAGACCGCCCGCCGCCACGGAAGGTTGTACGCGCGTGCGCCCTCGATGTGCACCTAGAGCAGGCCAGGGGGTTCAGAAACAGGCACGTACCCCTTGCCGAGGTAGGCGTCGGGGCGGGCCGGGGACGGCCCAGCCTCGCGGCATGCCGGCAAGGCAGCTGCGGTGAGCGGCTCACAGATGCGGGTGGCGGCCTGGGCCTACTGCGGGCGAGTGGTCACTGGAGCCATTGTGACCCTCCGGGGGAAATGGGTCGGTAGTGGTCGATCACGCCTGCGTGTTGGTTGGGCCCTGCGGCTCGGTGGGATTCAGGGTGGTCGAACCGGGGCCGCCGTCCGTGCAGCAGGAAGGCTGCGGTGCGGGAAGCCAGACGACTGAGGGTGGTTTTCATCGGTCCTCCGTTCGTAGCGTTCGGTGGTTCGAGCGTACGGAACGCAGGGCGAGCGGGTAGCGATCTGAACGAGAGTTGAGGGTGCACAGCGGGTTTTGCCAACCGCCAGTGGTTGGCGCAGATCGTGGGAGCCCTGGTCACCCCCCGCCGACCACCGCCGGCACCCTCTCGGCGTTTGCGCTGTAACACCCCTTCCGCAGGGCGCCATTGAGCCTGATCCGGCGATGACGTGCGCTACCGCGACCTCGACGGCAAGGAGCACGCCCGCCACTTCGACGGGGAACCGCTCAACTATCGCCGCTGGAGGACCGAGTGGAACTGCGCTCTACGCCCATCTGCGGCCGGGTGAAGAAGGCCGCACCCGCTCCGTCATGGACGCCGTGCTCGGCGGCATGCGGACCGGGTGCGGACAGGTAGCCGAGGCGACCCGAGAAAGTGCAGGTCGGACCGCCTAGACAAGGCTCAAGCCTTCTTCGTCTCCCAGAAGATCTTGTCGACCTGGGCGATGAGGTCGAGGGCCTTCTGGCCGGTGGCCGGGTCGTTGGAACCCTTGGCGGCGCTCAGGGCCTTGAGGGTGTCGTTGATCAGCTGGTGCAGCTCCGGGTACTTCTCGAAGTGCGGGGGCTTGAAGTAGTCGCTCCACAGCACCGAGACGTGGTGCTTGGCCAGCTCGGCGCGCTGCTCCTTGATCAGGACGGCGCGGGTGCGGAAGTCCGCGTCCTCGTTGGCCTGGTACTTCTCCTGGACGGCCTTGACCGACTCGGCCTCGATGCGGGCCTGGGCGGGGTCGTACACGCCGCAGGGCAGGTCGCAGTGGGCGCTGACCTTGACCTTGGGGGCGAACAGGCGCGAAAGCATGTTCAATCCTTCCTCGTGATCGTCTTCTCAGGTGCGAGATTACTCGGTACGGGAAGGCTTTTCTCGGGTGGCCCGGGGGTCTTAGGGCAAAAGTCCAGTGTCAGGCTGGGGCTGATGGAGGATGGACCGGTGAGCGGGTCGGACCGGGGTTGGACCGGGAGGTACGGGATGCCGGAGCAGGTGCAGGAGCGCGGCGGGGTGCTGCGTGCGTTCGGCCTTGCCGAGGTCTACAACCCGTCGATGGTGCCGACGCTGCAGCCGGGCGACCAGTTGGTGGTGCAGTACGGCGCGGCGGTGCGGCCCGGTGATGTGGTGGTGCTGCGGCATCCGTTCCGTCAGGACCTGCTGATCGTCAAGCGGGTCGTGGAGCGGCGGGACGGCGGCTGGTGGGTGCGGGGCGACAATCCGTACGTCGAGAACGACAGCCGGGAGTTCGGGACGGTTCCGGACGAACTGGTCATCGCCCGTGCCTGGTTGCGGGTGCGGCCGCCGCGCGGGGTTCAGCGGTCGCCGCGTGCGGTGCTCTCCTGGGCGCTCTCGGCGGTCCGTTCGGTGCGGGCGGACCGTTCGCTCTCCAGGCGCTTGCGGGCGCGGTAGGCGGCGACGTTGGCGCGGGTCGCGCAGCGGTCCGAGCAGTAGCGCCGGGAGCGGTTGGTCGAGGTGTCGAGGTAGGCGTTGCGGCAGGGGCGCGCCTCGCAGATGCCCAGCCGGTCGACACCCAGTTCGGTGAGGTGGAAGGCCAGGCCCATGCAGGCGGTGGCGGTGAAGCCGGCAGTGGCGTTGGCGGCGTGGTCGGCGATGTGCAGATGCCAGTTGGGGCGGCCGTTGTCGTCCCGGAACTCATGGCCGGAGATCTGCGGGCTGACCGGGAACTCCATCATGAGGGCGTTGAGGAGGTCCACGGCCAGCACCTCGTCGCCGGTGTCCGCGGCCTCGAAGACGGCGCGCAGCCGGGAGCGGACCGTGCGCAGCCGGGTCACATCGCTGTCGGTCGCGCGCCGGGCGGCCTGTTGGGCGACGCCGAAGAGTTCGCGTACGGCCTCGACCGAGGTGAGGGTGTCGCCGCCGCGCTCGGGTTGCTCGGTGTTGACGAGTCGCACGGCGTAATCCGAGTAATAGGCCAGTTCCACTTGTAGTCCTTACCGGGGCGGTCTAAGGTGCGAAGTGCTGCGGGTGGTAATGGGCGGTTCCCGCATGTGGGTATTACTAGGGTATTACGGGTTGGAGGGCTTGTGTCGACCGAGACCGTCGCCGGCGCCGATTGGCAGGCGTGGCAGAACAGCTGGGACCGGCAGCAGGAGTGGTATCTCCCCGACCGCGAGGAGCGGTTCCGGGTGATGCTCGACATGGTCGAGGCCCTGGTGGGCCCCGAGCCCCGGGTCCTGGATCTTGCGTGCGGTACCGGCAGTATCTCCGACCGGCTGCTGAAACGGTTCCCGAAGGCCGAGAGTGTGGGGGTGGACCTCGATCCCGCGCTGCTGGCCATCGCGGAAGGGTACTTCGAGGGCGAGCGCCGGGTCCGCTTCGTACGGGCCGATCTGAAGGACCCCGGCTGGGCGGCGAAGCTGCCGCACGACTCGTATGACGCGGTGCTCACCGCGACCGCGCTGCACTGGCTGCACACCGAGGATCTGCGCGGGCTGTACGGACAGCTCGGCGGGTTGCTCCGGGACGGCGGGGTCTTCATGAACGCCGATCACATGCCCGAGGAGTCCACGCCGCGGATCAACGCCGCCGAGCGGGCCTTCCGGCACGCGCGGATGGACCGCGCCAAGGAAGCCGGCGCGGTCGACTGGGCGGAGTGGTGGCAGCTGGCCGCCGCCGACCCGCGGCTGGCCGGCCCCACCGCTGAGCGCTTCGAGATCTACGGAAGCGACCACGCGGACGGGGACACGCCGTCGGCCGCATGGCACACCCAGGTGCTGCGCGAGTCCGGCTTCGCCGAGGCGCGGCCGGTGTGGGCGTCGCCCACGGATGCGCTGGTGCTGGGCCTGAAGTAGCCGGGCCGACGTAGGGCCTGTCCGATGGGTCGGGGTCGCAGAACAGCGGTGCCCGCCGTCCCGGCAGAGAACATCTGCCGGGACGGCGAGCACCTTGGACGACGCGTTACAGGACCTTCAGACGCGTTAGACGACCTTCGAGACGCGTTAGAGGACCTTCGACAGGAACGACTTCGTCCGCTCGTGCTGCGGGTTGCCGAGCACCTCGCGCGGGTGGCCGGATTCCACGACCACGCCGTCGTCCATGAAGACCAGCGAGTCGCCGACCTCGCGGGCGAAGCCCATCTCATGGGTGACGACGATCATCGTCATACCGTCCGCGGCCAGGTCCTTCATGACGTCCAGGACATCGCCGACCAGCTCCGGGTCGAGGGCCGAGGTCGGCTCGTCGAAGAGCATCAGCTTCGGCTCCATCGCCAGCGCGCGGGCGATGGCGACGCGCTGCTGCTGACCGCCGGAGAGCTGCGAGGGGTAGTTGCCGGCCTTGTCGGCCAGGCCGACGCGGTCCAGCAGCTTGGTGGCGCGCTCCCGGGCGGCGGCCTTGGACTCGCCCTTGACCTGGATCGGCGCCTCCATGATGTTCTCCACCGCGGTCATGTGCGGGAAGAGGTTGAAGCGCTGGAAGACCATGCCGATGTCGCGGCGGCGGGCGGCCACCTCGCGGTCGCGCAGCTCGTAGAGCTTGCCGTTGTGCTCCCGGTAGCCGACCAGCTCGCCGTCGACGGACAGCCGGCCGGCGTTGATCTTCTCCAGGTGGTTGATGCAGCGCAGGAACGTCGACTTGCCGGAGCCGGACGGGCCGATCAGGCAGAAGACCTCCTTGGGCGCCACTTCGAGGTCGATGCCCTTGAGGATGTGGGCCGCGCCGAAGGACTTGTGGACGTTCTCGGCCTTGACCATCGGGCCGCCGCTCTGGCCGGCGGTCTTGCTGGTGTCGATCTTGCTGGCGCTCATGCGGTACCTCCGGCGCGGTTGAAGCCGCCGGCCAGCTTCGCCTTGGCGCGCTGGAGCGGGGTGGGCGGAAGCTGTCGGCTGGAGCCGCGGGCGTAGTAGCGCTCCAGGTAGTACTGGCCGATGCTCAGGACGGTGGTGGCGACCAGGTACCAGACGGCGGCGAGGATCAGCATCTCGACGACGACACCGGAGTCGCGTCCGACGTTCTGCGCCGCCTGTAGCAAATCGTAGTACTGCACGGCGATGACCAGCGAAGAGGTCTTGAGCATGTTGATGACCTCGTTGCCGGTCGGCGGCACGATCACGCGCATCGCCTGCGGCACGATGATCCGGCGCAGCGTCTTGCCGTGGCTCATGCCCAGCGCGTGCGCCGCCTCGGTCTGGCCTTCGTCGACGGCGTTCAGGCCGGCCCGGCAGATCTCCGCCATGTACGCCGCCTCGTTCAGGCCGAGGCCCAGCAGCGCGCACAGGAACGGGGTCATGAAGTCCGACCACTCGTCCTTGTAGATCGGCATGATGTCGATGTACGTGAAGACCAGGCCGAGGTTGAACCAGAGGAACAGCTGGACGTAGACCGGCGTCCCGCGGAAGAACCAGACGTAGAACCACGCGACGCTCGATGTCACCGGGTTCTTGGACTGGCGCATCACGGCCAGGATCACACCCAGCACAATGCCGATGATCATCGACAGCACGGTGATCAGCAGGGTGTTGCGCAGGCCCTTGAGGATGTCCGCGTTGAACAGGTACTCCGGGATGGCGTCCCAGTTGATGTTCCCGGTGGCGAAGGCCCGGACGAGCAACGCGATGATCGCGAGCACGACGACCGCCGCGACCCAGCGCCCGTAGTGGCGGACCGGAATGGCTTTGATGGGCTCGGGCTGGGGCGGCGGGGCGTCCGCCGGTGGCTGTGCCGACTTGTCGACGTCAACTGACACGGATGTTGCCTTTCAGCGTTCGGACGGGAGTTGCGCGGAGGGCAGGGGAAGGGCTCGCGGCGGCTCAGGTGCCGCTGTTGAGCTTGACTTCCTTGACCGCGGCGTCCTTGACGTCCCACTTCTTGAGGACCTTGGCGTACGAGCCGTTCTTGATCGTGTTCTCCAGGGCGGCCTTGAGCGCATCACGCAGCTGCTCCTGGCCCTTGGGGACCGCGATGCCGTACGGCGCCGCCTTGAGCGGTGCGCCGCCGACCATCTCGAAGTCCTTGCCCTTGCCGGACACCTTCACCGCGTACGCCGCGACCGGGTAGTCGCTGGAGACGGCGTCCACACCGGCGGTACGCAGCCGGGTCTGGGCCTCGGAGTCGTTGTCGAAGGCCTCGATCGCGATGGCCTCCTCGCCGTTCGACTCGCACTTCTTCGACTTGTCCTTGGCCAGGTCGTGCGAGACCGTGCCGCGCTGTACGGCGATCTTCTTTCCGCAGAGCGTTTCCCAGCCGTCGATGCCCTGGGTCTTGCCCTTCTGGGTGTAGAGCGAGACGCCGACATTCAGGTAGTCGATGAAGTCGACGCCCTCGCCGATCTTCTTGCCGGTGTTGCCGTCGATGCCCTGCTGGCGTTCCTTGGTGTCCGTCATCGCCGACATCGAAATGTCATAGCGCTTGGACTTCAGACCACCCATAAGGGTGTCGAAGGTGGCGTTGTTGAAGTTGAGCTGGATGCCCAGCTCCTTTTCCATCGCCGCAGCCAGGTCCGGGTCGATGCCCACGACCTTGCCGTTGCTGCGGAACTCCACCGGCTTGTACGTGATGTCC
This sequence comes from Streptomyces sp. NPDC050636, assembly GCF_040654775.1. NCBI lineage: Bacteria > Bacillati > Actinomycetota > Actinomycetes > Kitasatosporales > Streptomycetaceae > Streptomyces > Streptomyces sp. NPDC050636. Next base: position 146,128 of record NZ_JBFAIP010000007.1, on the reverse strand, counting down.
GAGCCGACCTGGAGGAAGCCCTTGTCCTGAATGCCCTTGGGGAGCTTCTTGAAGAGCGGCGCGTTGACGTTGCGGTTCTTCTGCGCCTCCCGCTTGGCGATGGCCGCGTCCGTCTGGTCGCCACACGCGCTGAGCAGCAGCAGCGAGGCGGCGACCGCGGCCGTGGCGGCGACGGCTGAATGACGCCTGCCGGCGGCCGAGCGACGGGTGGTGCTTGCGGTCATGCTGATCCTCCTGCGGATGGAGAAGCCGATGTGTCCGGGAGGGACACGCCGATGAGCAATGAGAAGGGCCGGGCACACACCTTCGAGCGTCGCGACCTCGGTTGGTTACGGAATCCTGCCATCCGGACTCCGGTATTCGGACTGCTGCGCAGGTCAAAATCGGATAACGGACGAGCGGTGCCGCGGTATGGCCCGGGTTGCCCTAGGGAGACCCGGCTCCAGCGGTTTGCGAGCGGACTCCGGAAGGCTCGCAGTGTCTCGGAATCCGGACAACCATGCGCGAGTCTTCCGCGTTTTTGCGCGTTTCGCCGTCAATGCCGGAATCTCGAACCGGAGAGTAATGAATCTGACTCGTCGGGGCCCGCGCGCGTCCGGTAGAAAGGTTCGTTACACCCCTCATCCGGGGCTCAGGGCGCGTGTGCGGCGCGCCCGGCGTCCGTACCTCCCCCCGCGCGACGGCCATCCGCCGTGCAGGGACCGGACGCGGTGCCCGCCCACCCCTTAACCAGGGAGTGGTCACCCTCAACTGATTTTCGATTAAAGGGGTTGGAACAAGTGGCAGCGGAGATCGTCAATCCTCGCAGCGACAGCAATACGGACGCGGAGTCGGACGTGGGCTCGGATGAAGCCTTGTTCGATCCGGCCTTCGCGCTGCATCGCGGCGGCAAAATGGCCGTCCAGGCGACCGTCCCGGTCCGCGACAAGGACGACCTGTCCCTCGCGTACACGCCGGGCGTCGCCAAGGTGTGCACCGCCATCGCCGAGCAGCCCGAGCTGGTCCACGACTACACCTGGAAGTCCCAGGTCGTCGCCGTGGTCACGGACGGCACCGCGGTGCTGGGCCTGGGCGACATCGGCCCGGAGGCCTCCCTTCCCGTGATGGAGGGCAAGGCCATTCTCTTCAAGCAGTTCGGCGGCGTGGACGCGGTGCCGATCGCGCTCGGCACCACCGACGCCGACGAGATCGTCGAGACCGTCGTCCGGCTGGCGCCCTCCTTCGGCGGGGTCAACCTGGAGGACATCTCCGCCCCGCGGTGCTTCGAGATCGAGCGCAAGCTCCAGGAGCGGCTGGACATCCCGGTCTTCCACGACGACCAGCACGGCACGGCCGTCGTCACCCTGGCGGCGCTGCGCAACGCAGCCAAGCTCACCGATCGGTCGCTCGGCCAGCTGCGGGCGGTCATCTCGGGCGCCGGTGCGGCGGGCGTCGCCATCGCCAAGATCCTCATCGAGGCCGGCATCGGCGATGTCGCGGTCTGCGACCGCAAGGGCGTCGTCTCGACGGACCGCGGTGACCTCACGGACGTCAAGCGCGAGGTGGCCGGCTTCACCAACAAGGCGGGTCTGTCCGGTTCGCTGGAGGACGCGCTGGCCGGCGCCGATGTGTTCATCGGGGTCTCCGGCGGCACGGTGCCGGAGGAGGCGGTGGCGAAGATGGCGAAGGACTCGCTGATCTTCGCGATGGCCAATCCGAACCCGGAGATCCACCCCGACGTCGCCCACAAGTACGCGGCCGTCGTCGCCACCGGGCGCAGCGACTACCCGAACCAGATCAACAACGTGCTGGCCTTCCCCGGCATCTTCGCCGGCGCGCTCCAGGTGCGGGCCTCGCGGATCTCGGAGGGCATGAAGCTCGCCGCGGCCGAGGCGCTGGCCGCCGTCGTCGCCGACGAGCTCAGCGCCGACTGCGTCATCCCCTCGCCGTTCGACGAACGCGTCGCACCGGCGGTGACCGCCGCCGTCGCGGCCGCCGCGCGCGCCGAGGGCGTCGCCCGCCGCTGAGCGGGACGTACGCCGTCTCGGGTTGAACGGGCCGGGCCCGCACCAGTGATGGTGCGGGCCCGGAGTCGTTCGCCGGGCACAGTGGCGGGTCGGAGGGCGGCTGGAGCCGGTCGCTGGGCAACAGTGGCGGGTGGGAGGGCGGCTGGAGTCGTTCGCTGGGCAACAGTGGTGGGTCGGAGGGCGGCTGGAGCCGGTCGCCGGGCAACAGCGGCGGGTCGGAGGACGGCTGGAGCCGGTCGCCGGGCAACAGTGGTGGGTCGGAGGGCGGCTGGAGCCGGTCGCCGGGCAACAGCGGCGGGTCGGAGGACGGCCGCCCGCCTTCCGGCACGGCGCGCGGCGCGTGTCACACCCGTGCCCGGTACCGCAGCGGGCACCCGCGGCCTACGTTGGGATCATGTTTGCTGCCTACGCCGCCCGCATCGACCGTGACCAGCCGCTGAACGGCCTCGAACTGGGGGAACGCCCGGCCCCCGAGGCACGCCCCGGCTGGACGACCGTCAACGTCAAGGCCGCCTCCCTCAACCACCACGACCTGTGGTCGCTGCGCGGAGTGGGAATCAGCGAGGAATCGCTGCCGATGATCCTCGGCTGCGACGCCGCCGGGACCGACGCGGACGGCAACGACGTCGTCCTGCACTCCGTCATCGGCCAGACCGGCCACGGCGTCGGCCCCGGCGAACCGCGCTCCATCCTCACCGAGCGCTACCAGGGCACCTTCGCCGAGCAGGTCACCGTCCCCACCTGGAACGTGCTGCCCAAGCCGAAGGAGCTGTCCTTCGAGGAGGCCGCCTGTCTGCCCACCGCCTGGCTGACCGCGTACCGGATGCTGTTCACCAACGCGGGCGTACGGCCCGGGGACAGCGTTCTGGTGCAGGGCGCGGGCGGTGGCGTCGCGACCGCGGCGATCGTGCTGGGCGCCGCGGCCGGACTGCGGGTCTTCGCCACCAGCCGGGACGAGGTCAAGCGCAAGCGCGCCGAGGAGCTGGGCGCCGAGGCGACGTTCGCCAGCGGCGAGCGGCTGCCGCAGCGGGTGGACGCGGTGATCGAGACGGTCGGCGCCGCCACCTGGTCGCACTCCGTCAAGTCGCTCAAGCCCGGCGGCACGCTGGTGATTTCGGGCGCAACCAGCGGCTACACCCCCAAGAACGGGGAGCTCAACCGGATCTTCTTCCTGGAGCTGAAGGTCGTCGGCTCCACGATGGGCAGCAAGGAGGAGCTGGCGTCGCTGCTGAGCTTCTGCGCGGCCAAGGGCGTCCGTCCGGTCATCGACTCGCTGCTGCCGCTGGACCAGGCGCGCGAGGGCTTCGCGAAGATGGCGCAGGGCGATCTGTTCGGCAAGGTCGTACTGACGGTCTGAGCCGTGGCGGGGGAGGGCGGTAGGTCGGTGGGGCATGGCTGAGCGGTCCGGGAGGCCCGGGAGGTCCGGGACGTCTGGGACGTCCAGGAGGTCCGGGGAGGGGGCGCGGCGGTCGTCGGTCGTCGCCCCGGATGCGGTGCGCGCCGGGATCGGGCCGCCCCGGCGGCGGCGCAGGACGACCAGGCAGGAGTGGGCCGTCGGGCTGCCGCTGATGATCCTCGCGGTGCTGGTGGTGGCCGCGATCCTGGTGGCCACGCTGGCGTATGCGCTGGTCGGCACGGACGCGCCGTTCCTGGTCAATGCGCGCGGGCCGGACAAGGGCCCGGCGCCCACCGGTGCCCGAATCGAGGCCGCGGTCCTCTTTGCCGCCACCGTGGTGGTGGTGCTGGCGGGCCTGTGGGCCTATCTGCGGCGAAGGCTGGCGCGCGCCTGTGTGGCGGTGGATGCCCAGGGGGTGTGGCTCACCCGCGGCCGGTACGTCCAACAGGGGTTGCACTGGCGGGAGATCGCGGCGATCGATGTGGTGGAGGGGGAAAGGGAGGGGGAAATGGAGGTGGGGGTGGAGGCGACGGTCGGCGAAGGGGAAGGCGCCGGTGCCGTACGGGCGCCCTTCCTCGACCTCTATCCCGTCGACCGGGCCGAGGACTCGTACGGCCCGCTCGGCAGCCGCGTGCTCAACGCCCGGCCGGCCGCGCGGGGGCTGCGCGGTCGTCGCTATGCGCTCGAACTCGTCGGTGGGCAAGGTGAGTTGGCTGTGCTGCGGGCCGAACTGCGGCGGCTGGGGGCGCGCCGCCCCGGGGCGGGCTGACCAGGAGCGCGAAGGGCACCGTCGAACGCCGGCTGCGAAGGTCCACTTCGAGGGCGGCTCGGACCGGCCGGGTGTACGAGCCCTCGTCGAGCAACGGCGCACGGCGCTGCGGGTGTTCCTCGCGTACGACTACCACCTCGACCGGATCCTGGACGGGTAAGTCCTATGTCCCGTTCAGCTGGCGTCGTCCACGAAGTAGCTGTCGTGCCGGACAAGGAAGTCCGCGAACTCCTGGCCGCCACGCTGCGCCATCTCCGCCACGCGCTCGAAGTACTCCTCGCGTGGCGCGCCCGGCGAGAAGAGCATCAGCATGGACGCCGGGTCGTCGGAGTCGTTCTTGAAGGCGTGCAGACCGCCGGCCGGGACGTAGAGGAAATCCCCCGCGCCGCAGGTGGCCCAGCGCTCGCCGTCGTAGAGCTGGACGGAACCGGACAGCACGAAGAACGACTCCGAGATGGTCCGGTGGAAGTGGGTGCTCGGGCCGGGAGCCCGGGGGCCCATATCCAGCCGGTACAGGCCGAATTCGCCGCCGGTGCCGGCGTGTGTCGCCAGGTAGTGGGTGCGGTTGGCGCCCCTGACCAGGTCGGGGGCGGTGTTCGCCGGGCGGTGCACCGCGGTGATCTCGCCGTTGTCGCCCAGGTAGCGGGGCTCCGGATAGGACATGTCAGGCTCCTTCGGGTGGGCGGACTGCGGTTCTCCAGGAGCCTGTCTCCTCAAGCGTGGTTGAGGTCAAGGGGGAGGGCAGGGGCCCTCCTGGCCGGAACGGGGGGTGTGCCCCTGCGAACCTACGAACGGCCCGCCGTTCCGCACGTGTCCGGCCGCTCCGCGAACAGCCGGGCCTTGCACGGGTATCCGACCTTGACCCTCCCGATCCCCAGCGTGCTGCGCCGCGGCAGATAGCCCGCCGCGAAGACCGCGCCGAGCAGCGGGCCGGTCAGGTGGGCGAGGCGCTCGGCGCGGGCCCGGCCCAGCGCCCGCCAGGGGCCGGCGGCCAGCCGGTCCGTCATCCGCTCGATCGCGTAGCGCTCCTTGTGGGCGCGCTCGGTCGCACTGCCGTCCGGGGCGATCCAGCCACGGGCGGCGAGGCGGTGCCGGGCGTCGCTCCATTCCTGCGCGCTCCAGCCGCGCCCCACGAAGTCGGCGGCCGGCGCGGCGCCGATCGCGGCGAACGACACCAGGGCCTCGCACGGATCGAGTCCATAGGTCAGCAGCGCCGCCAGATGGCCGTCGCCGCGGTGTTCGCGCAGTACCGTCGCGGCCTGCCAGAGCACCAGGTGCGGTGCGTCCGGCCAGGGCAGATCGCGGTTGGCGGCGGCCAGCGGACGGGCCGCAGGACCGGCGTTCTCGGCGGCCTGGCGCGCCAGCCGGGCCGCCTCGGCGAGCTGCGCGCCGCTGAGCCGGTCGCCGATGAGGGCGGTCAGCACCCGGTCCATGGCGAGCAGCCGCGCGTCCAGCACCTTGGCCGGGTCGGCGGTGGTCCAGATCTGCGGTACGTACCGGGCGACCAGCCGCGGGCTGAAGCTGTAGTAGGTGGCGGTCACCAGCTCGGGCCCGGCCGCCCCCAGCGGGGCCGTCCGCCAGGCGAAATAGCCGGGCCATCGGGACGCGACGTCATAGCCGAGGTCCGAGAGGACCTGACGGGCCTCGGGAGCGAAGTAGAGCGTGGCGTGCAGCGGTTCGAGCTGGTGCCACATCCGGCGGGCGACCGAAAGGTATTCCGACATCGCTTCACCTCATGGCCTTCACGATGCGTGCAGACAGGATTGGTTGGCGGGTGACCGTAGTCCTGTGAACGGCCGTGGGTCCGCGGAGTCGGCGGCTGGGGCACCCCCGGGCCCGGTGCCGGACGAAAGACCGTACGACAGTCGAGTTCCCCGATTACGCGCGGTGAATCCAGCCCACTGGGGGCAACTCTGCGTAACCGCAGGTGGGTTGGGTGGGACGGTGGGCATGGTTTTCGGCCACCGGGAAAATCGATCGAACCGGGCTGGTCGCCGTACGTATCGTGACCCGGCCGGCAGCGCAGGCAGCGGCCGGCCCGTAGTCAGCAGTGAACCGGCGATCAGCAGTGAACCGGCAGTCAAGCAGTAGGCCGGAAGTCAACAGTCAAACGGCCACGGGGGATCCGTGCGCTCCGACGCGAGGAAGAGAGCAGACGATGCAGCGCAACGGAGGGGCCGACGAGGGGTTCGGGCCCGTCGCGGACGAGTTCGCCCGGAACTTCTCCGAACGTGGTGAACTCGGTGCGGCCGTCACCGTGTTCGCGGACGGGCGCAAGGTCGTGGACCTCTGGGGCGGCACCGCCGATGACCGGACCGGGCGGCCGTGGGAGGCGGACACGCCCGTTCCCGTGATGTCCAGCGGCAAAGGCATCGTGACCATCCTGGCCTATCTGCTCGCACAGCAAGGACGACTGGATCTCGACGCGCCGGTGGCCGCCTACTGGCCGGAGTTCGCGCGGCACGGCAAGGAGGGCATCACCACGCGGATGGTGCTCGCGCACACCGCCGGAATCCCCCTGTTCGAACGGAAGTTGACCTTCCAGGAACTGACCCAGTGGGATCCGGTGATCCACGCCCTGGAGGAGCAGGCGCCGCTGTACGAACCGGGCACCGCGTACGAGTACCACGCGCACGTCTTCGGCTTCATCACCGGTGAGGTGATCCGGCGCATCACGGGCCTCACTCCCGGCGCCTGCTTCCGCAAGACCATCGGCGACGAACTGGGCCTGAGCACCTGGATCGGCGTACCGCAGGAGGAAGTCCCGCGGCTGGCCCGGCTGGCCCGGCTGGTCGAGGGCGAGGGGCGGGGGCCCCTGCCGGACGCCCACCTGCTGCCGATGCGGGCGGTGATGATGAACGGTGCGCTGGTCTTCCCCGGCGTCGACGATCCGCACGGCTGGAACTCGCCCGCGCTACTGACCGCGGAGTTCCCCGGGGCGGGCGCGGTCTCGACGGCGCGCGGCTTGGCGACCCTTTACGCGGCGGCCGCCACCGGAGTCGACGGCTCGCCGCGTCTGCTTGCTCCGGACACCGTCACCGACGCCGTCACGGAACGGTCCGGCGGCGCATCGTGGTCGGGCTTCCCGGACCTGGGCGCGCGTTGGGGAACCGGCTTCCTCATCGACTCGCCGTTCCGTCACACGCTCGGTCCGCGCAGCTTCGGCAATGACGGGGCGGGCGGCTGCCAATTCGCCTTCGGCGACGATGAGTTCGGTGTCGGCTTCAGCTACACCGCCAACCGGATGGGCGGCCGCGGGGACGTCCGCACCAACCGGCTGGTCGAGGCGGTACGGGAGTGTGTGGCGGGTTGATCAGGGTTGATCAGGGTTGATCAGGCGCGGTTGGGGTTGGCCGGGGTTGGTTGGGGTGAGCGGGGCCGGGGGATCGGGGTGCTGATCGCGGGCCGATCCTTCGTCGCGGGTGGTCGCGGGCTGATCCTCCGCCGTGGGCGGCGGAGGGAGCCTCTCCTCGTCTGCTTGTGAGCCTTCTTCCCTCCCGAAGCGGGCCCCGTTCCTTCCGGTTGAGGGCCCTCTCGCCTCCGGCCCGCGGCTGGTCTCCCGTCCAGCCGTGGATCTCCCGTCTAGCCGTCCGGATCCATGCGGGAGGAGTACCGCTCGGGATCGCGGAGCAGTGCGCCGATGTGAGCGGCGGCCGTCGAGAGGCGGCGGCGGGATTCCTTCAGCTGCTCCCCGGTGACGCCGTGGTCGCGGGCCGCGTCCCGGAGGTCGTCGCGGAAACGGTCGAGCAGGCGGTCGAAGTCGCGGGCCGGATCGCCACTGGCCGGTTCGCCCGCCCATGCGGGGGCCGGCGGCGGCTCGGCCGCGGGGCCCTCGTTGGCCCCTGCCGCCTTGACGCCCTCGGTCCCCTCGGCTCCTTCAGCCCCCTGGTCGTCCTTCGCCAGATCGACGCGCTCGACCGTCACCCGGGTCTCGCCCTCGGCGCCGCCCCGCCCGGCGCCGGACTGGCCGTTCGTGAAGCGGCCGACCTCGCGGGACACCTCGGACAGCGCCTCGCGCACCGCCCCCGACCAGTCGCCGGAGCGCATATGGCCCTGGGTCTGTTCCTGGACGCGCTTGATGACCCGCTGGACCTCTTCGCGCGCGAAGACCTGCGCGTCTTTCGCCTGCTTACGGGCCCGTTGGGCGTCCTGCTTGGCCCGCCGGCTCTCCTCCTTGGCGCGCCGGGCCTGTTCCTTCCACTCCTCCTTGGCGCGCCGGAACTCCTCCTTCGCCTGCCGCCAGGTCTCCTTGTCGCCGAACGACCCGTCGAAGTAGTCCGAGGAGTCCGGGAACGGCCGTCCGGCGCCGCCGTGCTCTTCGCCGCCGTCCTTGCCCGCCTTCCGGGCCCTTCCGGAGTCGCCCGCGCCGGAGTCCCCCCTGGCCTGCTGCGCGGCCTCCCGGATCTCGCGGCGCAGATCCCGCGCCGAACCGCTCACGTCCTCGCGGATGTCGGACGCCAGCGCGGCGACCGACTCGCGGATCTCCAGCTCCAGATCCGCCAACTCGCCACCACGGTCAGCGAGTTCGGCCCGCCCGGCGGCGGTGATCGAATAGACCTTGCGGCCGCCCTCGGTGGCGTGCGTGACGAGGCCCTCGGCCTCCAGTTTGGCCAGCCGCGGGTAGACCGTGCCGGCGGAGGGGGCGTACAGGCCCTGGAAGCGCTCCTCCAGGAGGCGGATGATCTCGTAGCCGTGCCGGGGGGCCTCGTCGAGCAGCTTGAGGAGGTAGAGGCGGAGGCGGCCATGGGCGAAGACGGGGGGCATGCTCAGAGCACCTTCTTCTCTGCATCTGTGGGCGGGGCGGTGGGGTCGGCGTCGCGCGGACCGGAGGAGGGGCTGTCGTGCGGGCCGCCGCCGGAGGCGTCCTGTGGTTCCTCGAAAGCGGGGCGGCGCAGCAGGGCCAGACTGCCGGAGACGGTGGTGGCCTTGAGCGTGCCGCTGCCCGAGCCCAGCGAGCCGGTGATCTTCTTCGCGCCCCACTGACCGCTGACCCGCAGATCGTCGAAGGCATTGGTGACCTTGCCGGTCGTGGTGTTGGCCTCCACCCTGGCGTCGGCCGGGTCGGGCAGCCGGATGGCGACCTCCCCGGAGATCGTCGTCAGATTGATGTCGGCGCCCTTGGCGGGGTCCAGATCGAGGACCATGTCGCCGCTGACGGAGTCGGCGTGCACCCCGCCGCCGGCGCCGTCGATGACCGTCAGATCACCCGAGACGGAGTTGAACCGCAGATCGCCGGTGAGTGCCTGCGCCTCGACATCGCCGGACACCGTCTCGGCCTGCACCGGGCCGGTCAGCCCGACCAGTGTGCTGTTGCCGGAGACGCCGCGGACGTTCGTACGCCCCGAGACGGCGGAAACCACCGCGCTGGCGCTGACCACGCCGACCTCGACGCGGGTGTCGGTCGGCACCGTCACCGAGACCACCGCGTTGCGCTTCCACCCCTTGCGGTCGAGGAAGTTCAAGAAGCCCTTCCACGGAAGGTCCTCATACGCGATGGACAGGGTGCCGTCGGCGCACGAGACGATCAGTGGTGCGCCCTGCAGCTCGCTGATCTCCAGGCGGGCCGGACTGCCGTCCGAGGTGCCGACGACGTTGACGGTGCCGCCGACCACGCGCACATTCAACGCGCTGACGGGCTCTTCGATCTCCAGCTTCCGTGGCTCGGAGACCGACCACACGCTCCCGGCTGACATTCCTGGCCTCCCCTGGGTAGGCATGCAACGCAACATATCGCGTCTTCTGAAGACACGATATATCGCGAATTGCGGAAGTCAAGCGGCCCGGTCCCCGAGCTTGCCCTTATCCGCCCCCTAGGGGGTTTGCAGTTGTCCCCTGTGTTCCCTGCCCTGTTACTCCCCGTCGTTACTCCTCGTCCTCATCCTCGTCGTCGAGCCGGGCCAGCCAGGTGGCCAGCCGCTCCACCGGCACCTCGAAGTCCGGGTTCAGGTCGACGAACGTACGCAGCTGATCGGCCACCCAACCGAGGGTGACCTCCTCCTCGCCGCGCCGGTTCTCCAGCTCCTCGATGCCACGGTCAGTGAAATACACGCGCTCTCCACCAGGGGTCATGGGTCGTTCCGAGCCAGGATAGGCAGGCTCACGGACCTCTCGCGCCACAGGCACCCGCGGGCTAACCTGATCGTCTGTCAACGGTCCTGCGGCAATGGGGAATTGCCGCCTAGGGGGAGCAGGAGGCCGTGATGCAAGATCGCGCTCAGCAGATCACGCTGCCCGACGGTACGGAGGTCTGGGCCCGCGTCTCCAGACTGGACGCACCCGGGCTCGGCGGGACGGACACAACGGCCGGTGCCGACGGGGAATTCGAGGACGTCGGCGCCTGGGACGCGCTCGGTGCCCGGGTCGAGGGCCTGCGCGAGGTGATCGGCGGGGTCGCCGCCAGCGTCCGTCAGGCCGCCGAGCGGGTCGCGCCGCACGAGACCAGCGTGACCTTCGGGGTGGAGGTGTCCGCCAAGCCGGGCAAGGCCGTCGCCCTGCTCGCGGACGGCGAGGCGAAGGCGAACCTCTCGGTGACGCTCACCTGGCGGCGCGAGGACGGGGCGCCCGCACCGGGGGAGCCCCAACGGCCCGCCGACCCCCAGGAGCCGGATGATTCGGGCCGCTGATGGCGACCTCCCAGAGCCCGGCCGGCGGCCGCGGAGGCCGCGCGGCGTCCACACAGCTTCTCGACCACGCCGGGCGGACCACCGTCAGCCTGCGGGCCGCACCGGGCGCACCGGACACCCGGCTGTGGGGGAGCGGCGTGCTGATCGCCCCCGGATGGGTGCTGACCTGCGCGCATGTGCTCGCCGCGAGCGACGGACGACGGCGCGAGGCGGGCCCCGGCGGCGTCTTCGGGGTCGCGTTCGGCGGGCGGGTGCGCGCCGCGCGGCTGGCATACGACCTGAGCCGGCCCGACCCGGAGGCCGGGCCGGCCGCCCGCGCCGATCTCGCCCTGGTCCAACTGCTCGACCCGGAGGCCGAGCACCCCTGTGCCTGGCTCAGCGACCAGCCGACGACGCTCCTGGAGGACGCGTACATCTTCCGCGGACATGACCGGCCGGGCGCAGGAGCGTGCGAGGGGGAGTCCGCCGCGCAGGAACGCGTAATACGTGAGTCCGGTGGTGTACGCGACACGGCGCACGACACGTTCCTCGCGGTCCGGTTCGGTGCCCGGGACGCCCGGGGGCTCCAGTTCGGGAGCGATGTCCGGGTCATGCCGGGCGCGTCCGGGGGGCCGCTGCTCGAATGCGACCGCGGTGAGGTGGTCGGCATCGTCAAGGGCCGTCATCAGCATGACCACGTCGGGCTCGCGGTGCCGGTCACCGCGCTGCGCGGGCTGGGCCCGGAGCATCTCGTGGCGGGCGCCGCGGGGCTCGGCCCCGACCCGTATCACGCGCTGATGAGCCTGCACGACCGCTGGCACTGGGCCGGGCAGGAGCTCGGCCGCCCCGGCGGGCCCACCTGGTTCGACGCCCAGCACGCGATCATGGCGGGGCGGGGGCGGCTGTGGGGCGTCCAGGAGCGGCTGCAGGCGCTCGATCTGCTCGCCCGGCTGCCCGCGCCGCGTGACCCGCTGGTCGTCGAGCGGGCGGTCGGCGAGGCGCTGGAGCGCGGCGACGGCCCCGCGGCCTGGCCGCTGCGCACCTGGCGGGACGGCCACGGCGAGCTCTACCGGGGCAGTGACCCGTACACGGAGCTGTGCGCCTTTGTGCACTATCTGCGGATCGTGGCGCAGCTGACGGCCGACGAGACGCGCGACGTACCGGGCGAGGCGGCCGCAGCGGCGCGCGGGGAGGCGGCCCGCCTTGCGGAGTTCGTGCAGGCCAAGGCGGTGGTGCTGCAGCCGCAGGACCGCCGCAGGATCGGGCCCGTGCGGCGCCGGCCGCGGTCCGTGCTCGTCGAGTTCGAGCCGCTGTTCTACGACGAGGGCGGGCACGAGCTGTTCAACTGGTCGGTCAGCGAGGGCTACGGCCAGGGGAAATGGCTGCGCGTGGACGTCCAGGAGTCGGACGGCGGGGTGCCGTTCGAGCAGGCCCGTGGGCAGGTCCTGCGGCGGCTCGGCGCGCGGCTGCTGCGCGCCGACCAGGACGCGGGCCCCGATGCCCGGGTGCGCCTGGAGGTCGCCGTCCCCGAGGGCCACTGGCACACGCCGGCCGGCCAGTGGGAGGTCGCGGCCTCCACCCGGCGCACCGCCCGGGTGCGGCCGGTGGGCCCGGGGCGCGCGGTGATCCTGCGTGACCAGGGGCGGCGCGAGGAGGTCGACCCGGCCTGGCTGCGCCGCTGGCAGGGCATCACCGTCGCGCCCGAACTGCACGCGCTGCGCCTCCCGCCGCGTCCGGGCGCGGGCGCCGGTGCGCATCCGGGCACCGCCTCCGCCGAGGCCATGTGGCGGCTGCTGGAGTCGGCGGACGGGGGTGCGCTGCCCGCGCTGTGCCATTCGGTCGCCGAGGGGTTCGGGCGGGACGCGGTCGGCGTCGCCCTGGACAGCGGCTTCCCGGCCGCACTGTGGCCCGCGACCGGCCACGGCGAGCGGGAGTGCGACGCCTCCTGTGAGGAATTCCACCGCGGGGTACGGGAGTTGCTGCACGGTGCGGGGGCGGTGTCCCGGCTTCCCGAGCTGGTCAGGGAGCTGCGGGCGAAGGCCGCCGAGGCCGCCGAGGAGGGCATGCACTGGGCTCGCGATCTGGTGCTCCTCTATGACGACCCGGAGGATCCGATACCGCAGCTCTTCGCGGACCGGCCGCAGGTGTCGCCGTGACCGGCCGCCGTGACCAGGAGCTCGGGCCCCCGCCCGCGTACGCCCCGCGTCACCCCGCACGCGCCCGGCGCCTGCCCCGTGCGCGGCGCCCTGCGCATGCCAAGTCACGCCCCGTACGAGGCACTTGGCGCCCGGTGATGAAGACAGTGGAGACCGGAAACCGCCCCGTGAGCTTCCGTACGGAGGGGTACTGTCATAGCGTCGTGAGAGATTGTTCCGTGGTTGTGTTCGGTCTTTCTGTTCGGTGGTTCCGATCCGTGATTGTCCGTGGCGGACATGGGGGATGTGGCGGAGGAACGGGGGCGGATGCCGGCGTCTCCGCGACGGCCCTACATGACCATTGCTCCTGCCCGATGCCTGGCCGGCGACGAGGAGTTCCGACGTGAGCGACTGGCTCATCTACCGCGGCGCGGGGGCACCGCACGACGGCATTGAGCACCTTCCGCCGCCGCCACCCTGGCGCGATTTCGACGGCGGGCCCCTCGTGGCGCCGCCCGCCGCCCTAGACCCCGCCTCCGAGCGCCGGCTCGGCGTGCAGCGCCGCGAGGCCAGCCACCACCGGCCCGGCGAGACCGAGCGCGAGCTGGTCAACGCCGCGCTCTATCTGCGCAGGCCGCTGCTGGTGACCGGCGCTCCGGGCAGCGGCAAGAGCACCCTCGCGCATTCGGTCGCGTACGAACTCGGCCTCGGCCGGGTGCTCAGCTGGCCCGTCGTCAGCCGCAGCACGCTCCGCGACGGCCTGTACGCGTACGACGCGATAGGCCGCCTCCAGGACCTCCAGATCGCCCGTGCCGCGCCGCCGCGGCCGACGCCCGATGATGCCGCCGGTGGCGGCGCCGCAGACGCGGATCCCGCCGACGATGCCGCCGACGAGCCGGGCGGCGGCATCGGGCGCTATATCCGCCTCGGCCCGCTCGGCACGGCGCTGCTGCCCGCCGCCAGGCCCCGGGTGCTGCTCGTCGACGAGCTGGACAAGAGCGATATCGACCTGCCCAACGACCTCCTGAACGTCCTGGAAGAAGGGGAGTTCAGGATTCCGGAGCTGGAGCGGCTGGCCGGATCCGCCTTCGAAGTGCAGGTGCTCAGCGACGACGGCGCGCGGGTGACGGTGCGCGACGGCCGGGTGCGCTGCCGGGCCTTCCCGTTCATCGTGCTGACCAGCAACGGCGAGCGGGACTTCCCGGCGCCCCTGCTGCGCCGCTGTATCCACCTGCACATCCCCGTACCGGACAAGGAGCGGCTCGCCGCCATGGTGCGGGCCCACTTCGGCGAGGAGGCGGCCGAGCGCCACGAGGAGGTGATCGACCGCTTCCTGGACCGTGAGCCCGGTGATGTGCGCGCTGTCGACCAGCTGTTCAACGCCATCCACCTCACCCAGAAGGCCGGCTGGACGGACGAGGACGAGGAGGAGACCCGACGGCGCCTGACGGCCGAGCTCATGCGGCCTCTTGACCGGACGAGGTGAGCGCGGTGCCTCTCGGGGAGCCCGGTCCCGGTCCCCTCGACGAGCTCGTCGCACGGCTGACCGCGGCGGGGGTGCCCGCCGATGCCCGGGGGATGGCGGACGCCCTCTGGCTGGCGCAGTGGATCACGCCGGACGAGACGCGGACGGCCGGCGCCGACGCGCCCGCGCCCGCCCGCGCGGACCGCAGCGATCCGGCCAGTTTCTCGGTGGGACCGGCGGAGCCCGCTGATCCTGTGGCCGACGACGCCCCGGAACCGTCCGCCGGCAGATCCATGCTCCAGGAGCCCACCGGGCGCGGCCGCGAGGCGGAGCTGCTGCCCGCCCAGGACGAGAGGTTCTCCGACCCGGACCGCCTCCGCCTCGGCGAGGTCGCCGTCCCGATCGCCTCCGCCTTCCCCGGACTGCTGCCGCTGCAACGCGCCCTGCGGCCCGTCCAGCGCTACCACCCGCCGGTCGCGCCGGTCCGCCGGGAGCTGGACGAGTCCGCCACCGCCGAGCTCTCCGCACACGCCGAAATGGTCATCCCGGTGCTGCGCGGAGTGCACCGCCGGGAGGCCGCGCTGCGGCTCCTGATGGACGGCTCGTCCTCGATGGCCGTCTGGGAGCAG
The DNA here is from genome assembly GCF_040654775.1 of Streptomyces sp. NPDC050636. NCBI lineage: Bacteria > Bacillati > Actinomycetota > Actinomycetes > Kitasatosporales > Streptomycetaceae > Streptomyces > Streptomyces sp. NPDC050636. The sequence goes on along the minus strand of NZ_JBFAIP010000007.1, from coordinate 131,126 downwards.
ATGCTGCACGACCTGCGGCAGGTCTGCGAGCGGGTGGGCGCCTTCCGCGATGTCACGGTGCATTACCTGCACCCGCACGGCCCGGACGTCGGCGTCGCCGCGGCCCCGGGCCCCGGCCGGCCGCTGCGCCCCGCCGACCAGCTGCACGATCCCACGGGCCACCACCTCACCCTCGTCGTCAGCGACTGCGCGGGCCCCCTCTGGCAGGACGGCCGGATGCAGCGGCTGCTCTACCGCTGGGCGGCCGACGCGCCGCTCGCCGTCGTCCAGCCGCTGCCGCAGCGGATGTGGGCGCGCACCCTCCTGCCCGCCGTCGCCGGCACCCTCGTCCGCCGCCAGGGGCCGTACCAGGCCCTGGACTTCCAGCCCGCGAGGCGCCGCCGCCGGGCAGCCGCACCACCCGGCCCGGGGGCCGGAACGACCCGGGAACGCGCCATCCCGGTCCTGTCCGCGACCCCCTCCGCGCTCGGCTCCTGGGCCCGACTGGCCGCCGCCGACTCCGGTCTCTCGCTGCGCGGCGCGGCCTCCGTCGTCCGCGCCGACCATGGCGCGGAACCTGCCGCAGGGCCCCCTTCGGAGCCCCCGCGCGCCGAACCGGAGCGGATGGTGAGCGAGTTCGCCCGGCTGGCCTCGCCCGCCGCCCGGCTGCTGGCCGTCCATCTGTCGGCGGTCCCGCTGGCGCTGCCCGTCATCCAGCTCGTCCAGCGCGCGATGCTGCCGCAGACCGGACCGGCGGAGCTGGCGGAAGTGCTGCTCAGCGGCCTGGTCAGGCAACTGCCGGCGGACCGGCTGCCGCCGGATCAACTCCCCGCCGACCAGCGCCCGCCGGGGCCGGAGACCGCTGCCGGCGGCCCCTGGTACGACTTCGTCCCCGGCGTACGCGACGAACTGCTCGGCCGGCTGAGCGCGGGCGAGGCCGCGCTGGTCCTCAAACACTGCTCGCTCTACATCGAGCGCACCTTCGGCCGCACCGCTCGCAACTTCCCGGCCGTCGCCGTCGCCATGCTCTCCGGCAGCGGCCGCGAGCCGGAGTCCGGGCAGCGCGCCGTGCCCGAACCGTTCGCCCGGGTCTCCGAGCGGGTCCTGCGCCGCTTCGAACCGGCGCTGCGGCCGCCCGCCGAGCGGCCGTATGTGTCCGACGGCCCGGCCGCCGAGGGCGCCGCCCTGCTGGAGCGCTACGAACAGGACCGCGCCGTCCGCGACCTCATCGAGGCGGTACGGCTGCTGCGTGCGGCGGCCCGGCGGCTGCCCCAGGCGGGCACCGACCTCGCCCGGGGACTGCTGCACGCCTGGGCGGAGTGGCGCCAGCCCGACGCCCTGGAGGAGGCCGAACGCGCGGTGCGGGCCGCGATGGGGGCCTCCCCTGCTCGAACCGAGTCGAGAGCCTGGGGGATGGCCACCGCGCCGGATGACGACAACGGTGAGCGGGCCGCGGGCCTGGAGGCCGAGCGCACCCGCGCGCTGATCGTGCTCGGCCGGGTCCGGCACGCCCGTGCCCAGGAGCGTCGCGCCGCCGGCGCACCGGACGAGGAGCGCGCCGCCCTGGAGGACGCCGCACACCAACTGCACGCCGCCTGCGGGCTGATGAGCCTGCTCGACCCCCGCGTCCTGGAGAGCATGGTGCTGCGCACCCGGGTACTGCGCCGACTGGCCGCCCTGCCCTCGGACGGGACAGCCGCCCCGTCCGACGCCGCCACACCGCCCGCCTTGCCCGACCCCCTCGGCGAGGCGGAACGCTCCCTCACCACCCTCCTCGACCAGTGGCCCAGCGGCGAGCGGGTCCCCGGTGAGGTCTACGCGGCGCGCGGCGGCGTCCTGCTGGACCAGGCCCGGCGGGCCGCCCGCGGCCGCTCCGAGGGCCCGCCGCTTCCCGGCGCTCCCGCCGACGCCCTCGCGGTGCGCGCCGCGGACGACCTCGACACCGCCACCGTGCTGCTGCGCCGTCGCGGCAGCGCTGCCGACCGGCTGGTCTGCGAGACGCTGCTCGACCTGGCGGCGGCCCGCTCGCTGACCGGCGGCGCGGGACTGCTCTCCGTACTGCCCACGCTGGAACGCGCCCACGCAATGGCCCGAGCCCTTGAAGAACCGGCCCTGGAGGCCGACAGCCTGCACCGGATCGCGGCCGCCCAGCGGGCCGTGCACACCCGGACCGGCGCCGTGACCGCCCTCGACGACGCCATCGCCGCGCTGGCCGCCGCGCTCCGCCTGACCGCCCCGGATTCCCCCCAGCACAGCTCGCTGCTCGCCGAGCGCGGCGAGGCGCTGCTGCTCAGGGCCCGGCTGGAGCCGGCCACCGAGCCGGGCAAGCGGCTGGCCAACGAGGCGGTGCATGTACTGCGCGAGGCGCTGGCCCGGGTCGCGCCGCAGGATCCCAGTCTCGGCGGACACCGGCTGTTGTTCGGGCGCGCGTTGCGGCTGCGCCATGAACGCCAGCCCTCGCTCGCCGATCTGCACGAGGCCGACTGGGTCCTGGAGCTGGCCGCGCGCGGTACGGAGGTGCCGGCCGTGGCGGCCGAGGCGTGGCTCGAAGTGGGCGATGTCCAGCTGCTGTTGGACCGCCGCTTCGGCTCCAGGGAGCGGCACGACCGGGCCGCGGCCTGCTACCGCCGCGCCGCCGCCGACGCCCGGCGGGCCGGCAGCGCCGTGCTGGCCGCCCGCGCGCACCACCGTCGCGGCGAGGTCCTGGAGGTCACCGCGGGCCCCCAGTCCGCGCTGTACGCCTACCGGGAGAGCTGGGAGCAGTGGCAGCGCGCGGCCGAGGACACCGGCCCCGAAGCCCTGCGCACCCGTGCCCGTATGCGTGCCCTCGACCCCACCGCCTGACCACCCCCCGAGCGCCGGCCGGCTGTCTGGCCGTCCGCCGTGGAACGTGTTTCTGCGGACGGGAGTTCGGGAACACCACCGTCCAGCCGGCCCAGAGGAGAGCAGTGTGGCGACCACCCCCCGCACCGAACCGCTCGCGGGAGCCTCAGCCTGCCCCTCCGGGCCGTCCGGCCCGTCGGCCGTGCCGCTCCCGGACTTCGAGGGCGTCGACGTGGGCGTACTGGCGGCGCGGACGGACCATGCGGTGCTGCGAGAGGTGGCGGCGCTGCTGCTGCGCAACTGGCCTTCGGCGGACGACGCGGTGGCGTACTACGAGGACGGCCCGGGAAAACTCTTGCATTGACGGTCGGGAACAGTTGTTTTTAGGCAAACGGGCAAGGGAATCGGCCAGTTATCCAGGGAATTCGAATTCTCGATCGATGGTGGAGTCAAGTACCTGAGAGCGGGAGCGCGGACGGAAGCCCGATGACCCCGGACGTCTACTGAGGCAGGGGGCGGCGCCGTGGTGGACGAACCGAGCGGCCGGACCACCGCCGTACCCTTCCGGCAGTTCGTTCTGAAGATCCACAGCCGCTGCAACCTTGCCTGCACCTACTGCTACATCTACGCCGGACCGGACCACAGCTGGCGCGACCGCCCGCGGCTCGTCCCGGCCGCCACCGTCCGCCAGACCGCGCTGCGCATCGCGGAACACGTCCGCACCCACCGCCTCCGCGAGATCCGCATCGATCTGCACGGCGGCGAGCCCCTGCTCACCGGCCCCGGCCCGCTCCTCGAACAGGCCGCCGCCGTCCGCGCCGCGCTCCCCGCCGACTGCACCGCCGAATTCGGCGTGCAGACCAACGGCACACTGCTCACCCACGACACGATCGCCACCCTCGGCGCCGCCGGATTCCGCCTCGGCCTCAGCCTCGACGGCGGCACCCCCGGCCTCAACCGCCGCCGTCTCGACCACGCCGGACGCCCCTCCTGGCCCGCCGTCTCCCGCGCCGTACGCCTGCTCTCCGGCCGCCCCGACGTCTTCGCCGGCGTCCTCTGCACCATCGACATCACCGCCGACCCGGCCGAGGTCTACCGCTCGCTGCGCGCGCTCGGCCCCCCGATGCTCGACTTCCTCCTCCCGCACGCCAACTGGTCCAGCCCGCCGCCCGCCCCGCTGCCCGCCTCTCCGGCATCTGCGAGCCGCACCCCGTACGGCGACTGGCTGTGCACCGTCTTCGACCTCTGGTGGGACGGCGGCCCCGGACCCCGGGTGCGGGTGTTCACCGAGATCCTCGGCCTCCTCCTGGGCCGGCCCAGCTCCAGCGAAGCGGTCGGCCTCTCACCGGTCGTCGCCCTCGTCGTCGACACCGACGGCGCCATCGAACAGGTCGACTCGCTCAAATCCACCTACGAGGGCGCCGCCGCCACCGGCCTCGACGTCTTCCGCCACACCTTCGACGAGGCCCTCGTGCACCCCGGCGTGGCCGCCCGCCAGGGCGGCCGCGACGGCCTCGGCGCTCAGTGCCGGCGCTGCGCCCTGATACAGGTCTGCGGCGGCGGCAACTACGCCCACCGCTACCGCGCGGGCGCCACCGGATTCGCCAACCCGTCCGTGTACTGCGCCGACCTGGAACGCCTGATCCGGCATATCGCCGCCCGTCTGGACGCCGCTGTTCTGCGCGGGATTCCCCCAACTGAGGCCCCTCCAACATGACCTGACGCACTGTCGTCATATGGAGGGACACTTGGGTTATCGTGCCCAAGAACTGGACGGGTAGGTCCGGTGCCCCTTCGACCGCCCGGCGGGCAGGAAGGGACACCGGACCTACCCCGTCCGGCCCCCACAGCCTCTGCACGCGCGCCCACCATCTCAGGGAGACGGTCGCATGGTCGAGCAGTCCGCTTCTTCTGGTCCGTCCGGTCCCAGCCGCTCCAGAGAACACATCACGATCAGCTATGCGGGATTCAACCGGCCCTGGGCGGCATGGATCTCCCACCAGCTGGAGCAGCTGGGCCACGGCACGACCATGCTGCGCTGGGACCCCGCCGCGGACACCCCGCTCGCCGAAGAGCTGTCCGGGCTGCTGGCCGCCGAGGGCCGCCTGCTGATGGTGCTGGACGACTGGTACTTCCGGCTCGGGCCCAAGAGCCACGACGAGTGGACCGCCGCACTGCAGGAAGTCCTGCCGCCGCACGCCGACCGGTTCGCGGCGGTGAGCATCGCCAGCCAGAAACTGCCCACCACCGCCGCCATCCTGCGCCCCGCCGACCTGCGCGACCTGGACGCCGTCGAGGCCAACCGCCGGCTGCTGCACCGCCTCGGCGTCACCCCCGCCCGGCGCACCCGCGGCGAACCGTCCGCCGACGCCCCGCGCTTCCCCAACGACCCGCCCGAGGTCTGGAACATCCCACGCCGCAACAACCGCTTCACCGGCCGCGACAGCGTCCTGGAGGAACTGCACAGCAAGCTCGCCGGCGGCGGCCTCGGCGCCGGCCCGCCGCTGGAGACCCGGATCGCGCTCTACGGCATCTCCGGCGTCGGCAAGAGCCAGATCGCCGCCGAATACGCGCACCGCTTCGGCAACGACTACGACGTGGTGTGGTGGATCAGCGCCACCACCCGCGGCGCGGCCCGCGAACAGCTCGCCGAACTCGCCACCCGCCTCGGCCTGCCCGTAGGCCAGGAGCTGGGCGACCGCATCCGCGCCGTCCATGAAGCGCTGCGCATCGGCCGCCCGTACCGCCGCTGGCTGCTGATCTTCGACAGTGCCGACGACATGGAGCAGATCGAGGACCTGGTTCCGGACGGCCGCGGCCATGTGCTGATCACCACGCTCACCCGTGACTGGTCGGGATCGGGCAGCGCCCAGGAGATCGAGGTACGGCCTTTCACCCGTATCGAGAGCGTCGCCTACGCCCGGCGCCGCGCGTCCCGGCTGACGCCCCTGGAAGCCGACCTGCTCTCCGACGCCGTGCAGGACCTGCCGCTGCTGCTCGCCCAGACCGCCGCCTGGCTCGACGCCAACCCGATGTCCCCCAAGGAGTACATCGAGCTGATCCGCCGCGGCGAGCCCAGCCTCGTCGGCATCCGGATCTCCTCCGACTACCCGATGGCCTTCCAGACCAGTTGGGCCATAACTCTCAACACACTGCGCGAACGCAGCCCCGCCGCGGTGGAACTCCTCAAGCTGTTCGCGTTCTTCGCGCCCGACGCCATCCCCGTCCCGATGCTCGCCAAGGCCCGCCGCGGCGACCTGCCCGAACACCTCGCGGACCTCGCCGCCGAGCCGATCAGCTGGAACACCGCGCTCCGCCGGCTGACCGAATCCACCGCCGTACGCCTCGACTACCAGATCTCCCAGGACTCCGACCCGGCCGTCGAGACCGCGCAGATGCACCGGCTCTACCACCGCTTCCTGCGCAGCGACATGACCGAGGACGAGCGGGACCACATGTCCGCGACGGCCTGCCGGGTGCTGGTCACCGCCGACCCGCAGAACCCCTCCGACACCCGCTACTGGGAGCGCTACGCCGAACTCATCCCGCATCTGGAGTCGGCCGGCGTCCTCGACAGCCCCGAACCGGCAGTCCAGGAGCTGCTGCTCAACTGCATCGAGTACCTCCGGGTCCGCGGCGAGTACCGGATGGGCCTCCGGCTGTGCGAACAGTCCATGTCCCGCTGGCGCACCCGTCTCGATCCCACCCGGCGCACCATGCTCGTGCTCACCCACCAGCACGCCAACATGCTCCGCAGGCTCGGCCGTTACCGCGAGGCCGAGGCGGTCGGCAGCGCCATCGTCGATCAGCTCACCACCGAGCGCGAAGCCTCCGACGCCGATCTGCTGCGCGCTCAGGACGGCCTGGCCGGCACCCTGATGGCGCTCGGCTCGTACGAGGAGGCGTACCGGCTCTTCGACGCCGTCTGGCGCGCCTACACCGAGCTCCTCGGCCCGGAGGCCCCGCGCACCCTCTCCTCACGCCACAACCTCGGCTCGGCGCTGGCGCTGCTCGGCCGGTACGAAGAAGCGCTGGTCACGCACCGCGAGGTGCTGGCATTCCGGAAGCGGGAGCTGCGCGATCGGCACCACCTCACCCTCAACGCGGGAAACGCCCATGCCCGAATGCTGCGGCTGCTCGGCCGCTACCGCGATGCCACTTCCAGCCAGGAGCTCAACGCGCGGCTGCATCTGCAGGTGATGGGCCCGCACACCCCGCAGACGCTGCGCGCCGAGCACGACCTCGCGCTGTGCCTGCGCCGCTCCGGTGAGGTCGCACGGGCCGGCACGCTGATGGCCGACCTCGTCGAGCGCTCCCGCCAGGTCCTGGGGCCCCGGCATCCCGAGACGCTGACGGTGCTCGCCGACCACTCCACCTTCCTGCGCGAGCACGGCGACCTCGGGCAGTCCCGCGAGATCGGCGAGGAGGTCGCCGAGCGCTACCGCACCCTGGCCGGCGAGAGCCACCCGTACACCATCGGCACCCTGGGCAACACCGGCCTGGTCCGTGCGGAGTTCGGCGAGATGCCGGAGGCGCTGGAGATCGCGGAGCGCGCGCTGAGCGGGATGACCCAGGTCATGGGCGCCGACCATCCCTGGACGCTGGGCTGCGCGCTGAACGCCGGCGCCGCCCGCAACCGCGTGGACGACGAGGAGGGCGCGCTGGAACTGGGCCGCGACACCCTGGAGCGGGCCAAGGCGGCGCTCGGGGAGACCCACCCGATGACCCTCTCCGCCAAGACGGCACTCGCCGAGGACCTGCGCACGCTGCGCCGCGGCCAGGAGGCGGCGAAGCTGGAGCAGGAGGCCGTCCAGCAGCTCACCGAGACGCTGGGCGCCGAGCACCCGCACACCCTTTCCGCGCGGCGCCGCCGTCGCCCGTACTGGGACTTCGAGCCGCAGCCCGTGTAGACGGCCCGAAGGGCCCGCCCCCGCAACTGCGAGGACGGGCCCTTCGGATACTTCAGGTACTCCCGGTGCTCCCGGAACTCCGACGGCTATGCGTCGAAGACCTCCGCGACCAGCTGGGCCTGCTCCGCCTGGTGGCGCTTGGCGGAGCCGACGGCCGGGGACGAGCCGTGCGGCCGCGAGATGCGGCGCAGGCGCTCGCCGTGCGGGACGTCGGCGCCGACGGCCAGGTCCAGGTGGTCGATCAGGTTGAGGCCAAGGAACGGCCAGGCACCCTGGTTCGCCGGCTCTTCCTGGGCCCACAGGTACTTCTCGGCGTTCGGGAACTTGGCGATCTCCGCCTGGAGTTCCGCGCCGGGCAGCGGGTAGAGCCGCTCGATACGGACAATCGCCGTGTCGTTGGCGCCGCGCTTCGCCCGCTCCGCCTCCAGGTCGTAGTAGACCTTGCCGGAGCAGAAGACGACCTTGCGGACCGCCTGGGCGTCCACCGTGGTGTCGCCGATGACGGGGCGGAAGCCGCCCGTCGTGAACTCCTCCGTCTTCGACGCCGCCGCCTTCAGACGCAGCATCGACTTCGGGGTGAAGACCACCAGCGGCTTGTGGTGCGGGTTGTGCACCTGCCACCGCAGCAGGTGGAAGTAGTTCGACGGCAGCGTCGGCATGGCGACCGTCATGTTGTTCTGGGCGCAGAGCTGCAGGAAGCGCTCGATCCGGGCCGAGGAGTGGTCCGGGCCCTGGCCCTCGTAGCCGTGCGGGAGAAGCAGGGTGACGCCGGACGTCTGGCCCCACTTCTGCTCCGCCGAGGAGATGAACTCGTCGACGATCGTCTGGGCGCCGTTGACGAAGTCACCGAACTGCGCCTCCCACATGACCAGCGACTCCGGGCGGGCCAGCGAGTAGCCGTACTCGAAGCCCATCGCCGCGTACTCGCTCAGCAGCGAGTCGTAGACGTTGAAGCGGGCCTGGTCCTCGGAGAGGTAGAGCAGCGGGGTGTAGTCGTCGCCGGTCTGGCGGTCGATGAGCACCGCGTGCCGCTGGCCGAAGGTGCCGCGGCGGGAGTCCTGGCCGGCGAGCCGGACCGGGGTGCCCTCCATCAGCAGCGAACCGATGGCGAGGGTCTCGCCCATGCCCCAGTCGATCGCGTCGTCCTCCACCTGGGCCGCGCGGCGCTGCAGCTGCGGCAGCAGGCGCGGGTGGACGGTGACCCGCTCGGGGATGTTGACCTGGGACTCGGCGATCCGCTTGACGACCTCCTGGGAGATCGCGGTGTCCACGTAGACCGGGAACTCGGCCTTGGGCTGCGGCACCTCGGGGACCGCCGGCGCCGTCGTGGCGTCGCGGACCTCGGTGAAGACCTTCTCCAGCTGGCCCTGGAAGTCCTGCAGCGCCTGCTCGGCCTCTTCCAGCGTGATGTCGCCGCGACCGATGAGCGACTCGGTGTAGAGCTTGCGCACCGAGCGCTTCTTGTCGATCAGGTCGTACATCAGAGGCTGGGTGAAGGCCGGGTTGTCCGACTCGTTGTGGCCGCGACGGCGGTAGCAGATCAGGTCGATGACGACGTCCTTGTTGAACGCCTGGCGGAACTCGAAGGCCAGACGGGCGACGCGGACGACGGCCTCGGGGTCGTCACCGTTCACGTGGAAGATCGGCGCCTCGATCATGCGGGCCACGTCGGTGGCGTACATGGAGGAGCGGGACGCCTCCGGCGCGGCGGTGAAGCCGACCTGGTTGTTGATGACGATGTGGACCGTGCCGCCGGTGCGGTAGCCCCGCAGCTGCGACATGTTCAGCGTCTCGGCGACCACACCCTGGCCGGCGAACGCCGCGTCACCGTGCAGCTGGACCGGCAGGACCGTGAAGTCCGTGCCGCCCTTGTTGATGATGTCCTGCTTGGCGCGTGCGATGCCCTCGACGATCGGGTCGACGGCCTCCAGGTGGGAGGGGTTCGCGGCCAGCGAGACGGTGATCTGCTCACCGTCCAGGCCGGTGAAGGTGCCCTCGGCGCCCAGGTGGTACTTCACGTCGCCGGAGCCGTGCATCGACTTCGGGTCGAGGTTGCCCTCGAACTCCCGGAAGATCTGCGCGTACGACTTGCCGACGATGTTCGCCAGGACGTTGAGGCGGCCGCGGTGGGCCATACCGATGACGACCTCGTCGAGGCGCGACTCGGCCGCGGAGTCGATGACCGCGTCCAGCAGCGGGATGACGGACTCGCCGCCCTCCAGGGAGAAGCGCTTCTGGCCGACGTACTTCGTCTGCAGGAACGTCTCGAACGCCTCGGCGGAGTTCAGGCGGCGCAGGATGCGCAGCTGCTCGTCGCGCTCGGGCGACTTGTGCGTGCGCTCGACGCGGTCCTGGATCCACTTGCGCTGCTTGGGGTCCTGGATGTGCATGAACTCGATGCCGGTGGTGCGGCAGTACGAGTCGCGCAGCACGCCCAGGATGTCGCGCAGCTTCATCATGGACTTGCCGGAGAAGCCGCCGACCGCGAACTCGCGCTCCAGGTCCCACAGGGTGAGGCCGTGCTCGATGATGTCGAGGTCGGGGTGCTTGCGCTGGTGGTACTCCAGCGGGTCGGTGTCGGCCATGACATGGCCGCGGACCCGGTAGGAGTGGATCAGGTCGAAGACCCGGGCGGCCTTGGTGACGTCGTCGTCGTGGGAGACGTCGATGTCCCGCAGCCAGCGGACCGGCTCGTAGGGGATCCGCAGCGACTTGAAGATGTCGTCGAAGAAGTCGTTCTCGCCGAGCAGCAGCTGGCTCATGATGCGCAGGAACTCGCCGGAGGCGGCGCCCTGGATCACACGGTGGTCGTACGTGCTGGTCATCGTCATGACCTTGGCGACGCCCAGCTTGTTCAGGGTGTCCTGGGAGGTGCCCTGGAACTCCGCGGGGTAGTCCATCGCGCCGACGCCGAGGATGAGGCCCTGGCCGGGCATCAGACGGGGCACCGAGTGGACGGTGCCGATGCCGCCCGGGTTCGTCAGCGACGCGGTGACTCCGGTGAAGTCCTCCATCGTCAGCTTGTTGTCGCGGGCCCGGCGGACGATGTCCTCGTAGGCCTGCCAGAACTCGAAGAAGGACAGCGTCTCGGCCTTCTTGATGGCGGCGACGACGAGCTGGCGGTCGCCGTTCGGCTTCACCAGGTCGATGGCCAGACCGAGGTTGACGTGCTCCGGCTTGACCAGCGTCGGCTTGCCGTCCTTCTCCGCGAAGGAGTAGTTCATCGACGGCATGGCCTTGAGGGCCTGCACCATCGCGTACCCGATGAGGTGCGTGAAGGAGACCTTCCCGCCACGGGCGCGCTTGAGGTGGTTGTTGATGACGATGCGGTTGTCGAACAGCAGCTTCACCGGGACGGCGCGGACGGACGTGGCCGTCGGCAGCTCCAGGGAGGCGTTCATGTTCTTCGCGACGGCGGCCGAGGGACCGCGCAGGGTGACGAGCTCGGGGCCGGCGGGGGCCTCGGTGGCGTCGGGCTTCTTGGCGGCGGGCTTCGCGGCCGGCTTGGCCGGTGCCGGCTTCGCCGGGGCCGGGGCCGGGGCGCTCGCGGCGGGCTTCGCCGGAGCTGGAGCCGGAGCAGCCGGAGCAGCCGGTGCGACCGGTGCGGCCGGGGTGGCGGCCTTGGGCTCGGCCGGCGCGGCCGGGGCGGCCGGAGCGGGGGCAGAGCCCTCCGCCGGCTGGCCCGGCGCGGTGGCGCCGCCCGGCTTGTAGTCAGCGAAGAAGTCCCACCAGGCTCGGTCTACCGAGTTCGGGTCCTGGAGGTACTGCTGGTAGATCTCGTCGACGAGCCACTCATTGGGACCGAACGCGGCAGCAGGGTTCTTTCCCTGCCCTGCTTGGTCGGTCGAGATGCTCGAGCTGTTGGGGGACTGTAGCGACACGGCGGCAACCGCCCTCTTCCGCTTCCTAAGGTGGTGGACAGCGGGAATAAAGGCTACGCCTGTTGTGACCTTTGGTGCAGTCCGGGAGGGTCACTCGTCGCGCACGTCACATTCACCGAAGGGTTTCAGGGCATGACAAGGCGGGAAACACACGAAGTTTGCCCGCGTGCGGGTAGGACTCATCGCCGTCGCACCCCGGAAGTGAGCCCCGGAATGAGTGCTCCCGCCACCGACCCTACGTCACGGCCGTCAACCCCGGGCTGACTCCAGCCCCGGAAGAGTGACGCGGATACGGCAGCCACGTGCGGATTCGGCCACGCCGATCCGCCCGCCGTGCAGATCCACCGCCCAGCGCGCGATGGCCAGGCCCAGCCCCGTACCGCCGTCCGTCCCGGGCCCGGACGCGCCGGGCCCGCCGCGGTTGAACCGCTCGAAGACCCGGTAGCGCTCCGACTCGGGGATGCCGGGGCCCTCGTCCTGCACCTCCACCACCAGGCTCTCCGAGCCCTCGCCACGCCGCGCGTGGACCGTGACCCGGCCGTGTTGCGGGCTGTGCTTGATGGCGTTGTCGATCAGATTCGCCACGACCTGGTGCAGCCGCTCGGCGTCGGCGTGCGCGGTCAGCTCCGGCGGCGAGACATCCAGATGTAGATGCACATCCGTTCGGGTGTGGGTGCCGGTACCGGCGACCCCGGCCAGTGTCGAGGCGCCCCGGCTCATATTGGCTTCCTTGAGCACCCCCGACAGATACGGCCAGACCTCGAAGCGCCGGGCGTGCAGCGGTACCACGCCGTTGTCCAGCCGGGACAGGTCCAGCAGGTGCTCGACCAGCCGGCCGAGCCGCTCGGTCTGCTTCAGCGCGGTACGCATCGTCTCCGGATCGGGCTTGGAGACGCCGTCCACGACGTTCTCCAGCACCGCCCGCAGCGCCGCGATCGGGGTACGCAGCTCGTGCGAGACATTGGCGACCAGCTCCTTGCGGTGGGTGTCCACCGCCTCCAGGTCGGCCGCCATCCGGTTGAAGGCGCTGGCCAGGTCCCCGAACTCGTCGCGGCGCCCCGAGCGGACCCGCCGGGTGTAGTCACCGTGCGCCATCGAGCGGGTGACATCCGTCATCTCGCCGAGCGGAGCGGTCAGGCTGTTCGCCACGAACTGGGTGATCAGCAGCGAGGCGATGATCGAGAAGACCGTGATCACCCGCAGTTCGGTCGCCGAGTGGATCGCGACGAACACCAGCAGGGTGGTGATGATCACCGAGACGATGACCAGTGCGCCCAGCGCGGCCTTGACGGAACGGTACGGGTCCAGCGGCCGCAGCCCCTCCCAGACCTGCTGCCACAGCCCGGCGGCGGGCGACCGCCACCACTTGCGCACCGGCGGCCGCCGCGATTGCCGCACGGACCGCCACCAGTTGCGCAGCCGCGGTCGCCACGATTGCCGCACGGACAGGCGCCACCGCGTCATGCGGCCGGAGTCTCCAGCGCGTAGCCGACGCCGTGGACCGTACGGATGCGCTCGGCGCCGATCTTGCGGCGCAGCGCCTTGATGTGGCTGTCGACCGTGCGCGTCCCGGAGGCGTCCGCCCAGTCCCAGACCTCGGCCAGCAGCTGCTCGCGGGAGAGCACCGCGCGCGGGGTGTTCGCCAGGCAGACCAGCAGATCGAACTCGGTGGGGGTGAGATGGACGTCCACACCGCGCACCCGGACCCTGCGCTGCGCGTGGTCGATCTCCAGCTCGCCGAGGCGGAGGATGCCGCTGCGCGGGGTGTGCGCGGCCAGCGCGGCGCGCTCGACCCGCCGCAGCAAGACATGCACCCGGGCCGCCAGCTCCCGCATGGAGAACGGCTTGGTCATGTAGTCGTCGGCGCCGACGCCGAGGCCGACCAGCATGTCCGTCTCGTCGTCCCGGGCGGTGAGCATCATCACCGGTACGGGGCGCTGGGCCTGGACCCGGCGGCACACCTCCAGGCCGTCGAAGCCCGGCAGCATCACATCGAGGACGAGCAGGTCGGGCTGCCATGCCTCGGCGGTGTCCACGGCGGCCGGGCCGTCCGTGGCCGTCTGCACCTGGAAGCCCTCGGCGCGCAGCCGGGCCGCGATGGCTTCGACGATCGTCGGGTCGTCCTCCACGACCAGCACCCGGCGCTGGGCGCCCGGCGTGGCCGCGGCGGTGCCGCCCTGGGTTGTCTGAGTCTGGTCCATCGCCCGCCCCTGCATGTCCCCTGCGTGGTCGCGTCTTGCTGGGCAGCAGCGTAAAGCCATGGTGTGACTGTCGGCTACGCGCCCTTGCGGGCGAGATGGACGACGTCCGGGACGCCTCGGACAACGGGGATCTCTTCCGTCCGTACCCCGTTGAAACCGGCATTTCGCAGGGCTTGTTCGAAGTCCGGGGAGGGCTGTGCGGACCAGACGGCGAGCACACCGCCGGGCGTCAGCCGGTCCCGGCAGGCGGCGAGACCGGCGGGGGAGTAGAGGCTGTTGTTGTCCTCCGTGACGGTCCAGTCCGGGCCGTTGTCGATGTCCAAACACAAGGCGTCGAAGGCGTCTTGGCCAGCGCCCTCACGGATGAACGAGACCAGGTCGGTGTGCAGGATCTCGGTCCGCGGATCGGCCAGCGCGTCCGCCGAGACCACGGACAGTGGGCCCGTACGGTGCCAGTCGATGACCGCTTCCTCGCGTTCGACGACGGCGATCCGGCCCCAGCGCGGACCGGCCGCGGCCCGCGCTAGCGAGAAGCCGACGCCGAGGCCGCCGATCAGGACGGCGGGCTGCTCGCTGCCGGCCGGTAGCTCGGCCAGTGCGGCGTCGATCAGCAGCCGTTCGGAGCGGCCGTCGGAGGTGTCCATCAGGAAGCAGCCGTTGGCGATGATCTCGAAAACCGCAGGTGCCGCAACGGTTCCCGGGCCGTCGGGGGCGCCGCCCCGCTGCCGCAACACCACCTCGCCGTACGGGCCTTGGCGCCGGTCGAGGGTGCGCGGGGCCTCCTGGGGTTCGGCCGCCGGAGATGAGGAATGAACGGGAGCCATGCGGCCATCTTGGCCAACGCCGGGTCCGGCGGTCCAGCCGCTCGGGTCCGGCGTCCGGTATCCGGAATCACCGCCCGTCGGCCCCGTGAGGTGGTGAATCTCATGAAGGTTGCCTCGCGTGACGCATCTCACTCACACAGCTGGCTCATGGGTTGAGAGTGCAGGGTGGTCGCGAACGTTGTTCACCGCAGAGGGATGACGAACGCGGAATCACGGCCGAGGGACACGGGCGTGGCTCACCGTATGCGCCAGGACGGAAGGGGCTTCGGAACGTGAGCTGGCTTGGAACCGCCGACGGCGCGTCGGCCGACACTCCGGCCGAGGGCGGGCGGGGCGACACGACGCCCGCCCTCGCGGGGATTCCCCGGCAGCGGAGGGGCGGGGGGCCGAGGGCTTCCGGGACGCTCGGAGCGCCGGGCCCGGCGCTGGCTGCTGCTGCGGCTTCGGCGGCTGCCCCGGCTTCGGTGGCTGCCGCGGACGGGGCCGGGCCGGGTGCCGCCCGGCCCCCGCGCACCCGATGGCGGCCCTGGAGGCTGCTGCCCACCCCCATCGGCACCCCTTTCACCTTCTGTTACGCCGTTCTCCTCGCGGCGACCTCGCTCTTCGCCGACCACGCCGACCCCTCGCTGGTCTCCGAGCTGCTGCGCGGCTCCAGCACCGACGTCGTTCATCTCGCGCGCACCCCGCTGCTGGTGCTCGTCGCCAGCGCCCTGTGGATAGCGGGCGGTATGGCCTCCGCGTACGCCGTCGGCTTCCTCTTCGTCCTGACGGCGCTGGAGCGGCGGATCGGCGGGCTGCGCACCGCCGCCGTCTTCTTCGGCGGGCATGCGCTGGCCACCCTCGCGACCGAAGTGCCGGTGGGCCTGTCGGTCGCCGCAGGACAACTGCCGGACAGCTCCCTGCACCGCCTCGACTACGGCATCAGCTTCGGCGTGATGACCTGCGCCGGGGCGCTCGCGGGCGTACTCCCCGGCTGGTGCCGCTGGCCGCTGCTGGCCGGCGTCTGCTATCTGGCCGTCGCCGATCTCCTCGCCTACGTCGACCCGGTGTCCGACTGGGGCCATCTGCTCTCGCTCACCCTGGGCGTCGCGAGCTGGCCCCTGCTGCGCCGCTGGCGCGATCACCGCACCGCGGACGTCCCGCTCCTCGGCGACCTGGGCCATCCGGCGCTGCGCGCGGTGCGCAGGCTCTGAGGCCGCCAACCCCCGTTCGCCTTCCCCCGGGCGCTTCGCCAACCTGGAGCCCACCCCGGAGCCCAATCCGGAGCCCGGCCCAGCGCCCGACCCGGGCCCTATCCCAGCCAGACGAGCATCCCGTCGCCCTCCTCCGCCGCCGTGCGGAAGAACGGGCGGAGCCGGTCGTAGTGGTCGCGTACGTAGTCCAGGGACTCGCCGCGCTCCCAGATGATCGTCGGGTAGACCTCCGCGCGGGCGAGGTCCTCCGGGGCGGCGCCGGACGTCAGGTCCTCGCCGGATATCTGCTCCAGCGCCTTGGCGGCGAGCCGGACCCGGTCAGGGGTGAGGTAGCGGGGCGGGCCGTAGCCCCAGTCGTCGGCGTCCGGTATGGCCTCTTCCCCGTGGACGATGTCCACGGGGAAGGCCGCGCGGTGGAGCAGGAAGCCGAGGGCGCCCCACGCCTTGTCGACGTCCAGGCAGCGTGCCTTCGCGGGATCAGTTCCGTCGGCCGTGTCCGCGTCCATCCGCTCGCCGACCAGCTTCAGCGCCCACTCGGGATCGCGGAGGGCCCGGTCGAGTTCGGCGGGTGTGACGCGTGCGTACTCTCCGATCATGCTCATGGTCCGGATGCTAGGGCCCGGCCATGGCCCATCGGACAGGCCCTAGGTGCGACCACTGACAACGCCGCCGGTACGGGGCGCGGGCCGGTCGCCGCAGCGACGAAAACCGGCCATCCGAGGCAGCCACCGCCTGAGACAATGGAGCACCCATAGCGTCAGTGGCAGGAGTGCACGCACGGTGTCCCAGGACCGCCAACCCCCGATTCCCGACGGTGCCGATCTCGGCCTGCAGCCCGTGGATCTCGGCCTGCAGTCCGATTGCGGTAGCTGTTTCGGCCTGTGCTGTGTCGCGTTGCCGTTCGCGGCCTCGGCGGACTTCGCGATCGACAAGGACGCCGGGCGGCCCTGCCCGAACCTGAGCACGGACTTCCGCTGCGGCATCCACACGGACCTGCGGCAGCGCGGCTTCTCCGGCTGCACCGTCTTCGACTGCTTCGGCGCCGGCCAGAAGGTCTCCCAGGTCACCTTCGGCGGCCAGGACTGGCGGCAGGCCCCCCGTACCGCCCGCCAGATGTTCGACGTGTTCCCCGTCATGCGGCAGCTCCACGAGTTGCTCTGGTACCTGGCCGAAGCGCTGGCCCTGCCGCCGGCCCGCCCCGTCCACGCCGAACTGCGCCGCGCGCTGGAAGAGACCGAACGCCTCACCCGAGGCACCGCCCAGGAGCTGAAGGACCTGGACGTCCCGGCACACCGGGGCGAGGTCAATGCGCTGCTGCTGCGGACCAGTGAACTCGTACGCGCGAAGGTCCCGGGCCGCAAGAAGGACCGTCGGGGCGCCGACCTGATCGGAGCCCGCCTCAAGGGCGCCAACTTGCAGGGCGCCAACCTTCGCGGGGCCTACTTGATCGCCGCCGACCTCAAGGGCGCCGACCTGCGAGCGGCCGACCTGATCGGCGCGGACCTGCGGGACGCCGACCTCACCGGCGCCGACCTCACCGGCAGCATCTTCCTCACCCAGTCCCAGCTCAACGCGGCCAAGGGCGACGCCGCCACCAAGCTGCCGCCGGCTCTCACCCGCCCCGCCCACTGGTAGCGGACCCCGCTCCCGATCGCTCACAGCGAACGCGCTCGGGGGAACATCTCCCACCCCGGCTGCATTGAGTGAGTACAGCTCAACTTGCCTGCTGAAGGGGAGATCATGGCTTCGACGTCCACACCGCTCACCCTGCCCGTGCTGCCTCTCGACGACGAGGTCGTACTGCCCGGCATGGTGGTGCCCCTGGACCTGTCCGACACGGAAGTGCGGGCCGCGGTGGAGGCCGCGCAGGCAGCGGCTTCCGCCGATTCCTTGGGTTCTTCGGGTAACAAGCCGAAGGTGCTGCTTGTGCCCCGGGTTGACGGGACGTACGCGGGCATCGGCACGCTCGGGCGGATCGAGCAGGTCGGGCGGCTGTCCGACGGCGATCCCGGGGCGCTGATACGGGGCCTGGGCCGGGTGCGGATCGGTTCCGGCACGACCGGGCCGGGTGCCGCGCTGTGGGTGGAGGGCACGGCCGTGGAAGAGCGGGTCCCGACTGCGGCTGATGGAACGCCGGGGCTGCCCGGGGCGGTCGCCGAACTCGTCACCGAGTACAAGGCGCTGGCCACGAGCTGGCTGCGGAAGCGCGGCGCCTGGCAGGTCGTGGACCGCGTGCAGCAGATCGAGGATGTGCCGACGCTGGCGGACAACTCCGGATACTCGCCGTTCCTGACGATGGAACAGAAGGTCCGGCTGCTGGAGACCACCGACCCGGTGGCCCGGCTGAAGTTCGCCACCGACGCGCTGCGTGAGCACCTCGCCGAGCAGGACGTCGCCGAGTCCATCGCCAAGGACGTCCAGGAGGGCGTCGACAAGCAGCAGCGGGAATTCCTGCTGCGGCGGCAGATGGAGGCGGTCCGCAAGGAACTCGCCGAGCTCAACGGCGATCCCGAGGACGAGAGCGGCGACTACCGCGCCCGGGTCGAGGCCGCCGGGCTGCCCGAGGACGTCCGCAAGGCCGCCCTCAAGGAGGTCGACAAGCTGGAGCGGGCGAGCGACCAGAGCCCCGAGGGGTCGTGGATCCGCACCTGGCTGGACACCGTTCTGGAACTGCCGTGGAACGAGCGAACCGATGACAGCGCTTCCGCGTACGACATCGCCGGCGCCAAGGCGGTGCTGGACGCGGACCACTCCGGCCTGGCGGACGTCAAGGAGCGGATCACCGAGTACCTGGCCGTCAGGAAGCGGCGGGCCGAACGCGGTCTCGGGCTGATCGGAGGCCGCCGCGGGGGAGCCGTGCTGGCGCTGGTCGGGCCGCCCGGCGTCGGCAAGACCTCGGTTGCCGAGTCGGTCGCGCGGGCCATGGGGCGGAAGTTCGTCCGGGTCGCGCTCGGCGGCGTACGGGACGAGGCGGAGATCCGGGGGCACCGGCGTACGTACGTCGGCGCGCTGCCCGGCCGGATCGTGCGTGCCGTCAAGGAGGCCGGCTCCATGAACCCGGTCATCCTCCTCGACGAGATCGACAAGGTGGGATCCGATTTCCGGGGCGACCCGGCCGCGGCCCTCCTGGAGGTCCTGGACCCGGCGCAGAACCACACCTTCCGGGACCACTACCTGGAGGTCGAACTGGACCTCAGCGATGTGGTCTTCCTGGCCACGGCCAACGTCCTCGAAGCCATCCCGGAGCCGCTGCTGGACCGGATGGAACTGGTCCGGCTGGACGGCTACACGGAGGACGAGAAGGTCACCATCGCCCGGGACCACCTGCTGCCGCGGCAGCTGGAGCGGGCCGGTCTGGAGCCCGGCGAGGTGACGTTGGAGGACGCCGCGCTGCGCAAGCTGGCGGGCGAGTACACCCGCGAGGCGGGCGTACGGAATCTGGAGCGGGCGGTCGCCAGGCTGCTGCGCAAGGTCGCCGCCCGGCACGAAGTGGGTGAGCAGGAGCTGCCGTTCACGGTCGGGGCTCCGCAGCTGCGCCCGCTGATCGGGCGGCCGCACCACACCCCCGAGTCGGCGCAGGACCCGGCCGAGCGGCGGACCGCGGTGCCCGGTGTGGTCACCGGCCTCGCGGTCACCGGCGCCGGCGGCGATGTGCTGTACGTCGAGGCGTCGCTGGCCGACCCGGAGACCGGTGCGTCCGGGCTCCAGCTGACCGGTCAGCTCGGCGATGTGATGAAGGAGTCGGCGCATATCGCGCTGTCGTTCCTGCGCTCGCACGGCGCGGAACTGGAGCTTCCGGTCGCCGACCTGAAGGAGCGCGGCGTGCATCTGCACGTACCGGCGGGTGCCGTCCCCAAGGACGGTCCGAGTGCGGGCGTGACGATGACGACTGCGCTGGCGTCGCTGCTGTCGGGCCGCCAGGTCCGGCCGGAGGTGGCGATGACCGGCGAGGTCTCGCTCACCGGGCGGGTGCTGCCGATCGGCGGCGTCAAGCAGAAGCTGCTGGCCGCGCACCGGGCGGGGATCACGACCGTCGTGATCCCGAAGCGGAACGAGGCCGACCTGGACGACGTCCCGGCCGAGGTCCTGGAGAAGCTGGACGTCCACCCGGTCTCCGACGTCCGCCAGGTCCTGGAGCTGGCACTGACACCGGCGTCGAACGGCGCGGCGCCGGAGGTCGCCCCTCTTTGCGCCTGAACCGGCGCCGTCCCCCGGCTCACGCTGGGAGGTGCCCCCACTCGCGGAGGCGGCTGATCGCCGCGGGGGGTTGCCCAAGCGGTGGTTGCGGTGTTGAGGGTGGGCGCGTTCTGCCGCGAGAGCGCGCCCATCCCGGGGGTGTCTGTCAGCCGTTGGCGAGTGCCCTCAGCCGGTCGTACGCCCCGTTGAACCGGTTGTGGTCACCGACCGTCGGACCCGACGAGGTGTACTGCCAGATGGTGTGGAAGCCCCAGCCGGCCGGGAGTTCGCCGACGGAGGAGCCATAGCGCGGGACCCACAGCGGGTTGACCTTGCCGAAGGCCCGGGAGTTGCCGGTGCACTGCTTCCACCAGCGGGTGGAGGTGTAGAGGACGGCGTCCCGGCCGGTACGCGCCTTGTAGCCGGCGAACCAGTCCTTCATCCAGTTGACCAGCCCGGCCGCGCTCATCCCGTAACAGACCGAACCGTACGGGTTGTACTCCATGTCGAGCGCGCCGGGCAGCGTCTTGCCGTCCTTGGACCAGCCGCCGCCGTGGTCGACGAAGTACTTCGCCTGGGCCGCGCCGCTGGAGGTGTTGGGGGTCGCGAAGTGATAGGCCCCGCGGATCATGCCGACCTTGTACGAGCCGTTGTACTGCTGGGTGAAATAGGGGTTGGTGTAGCTCCTGGACTCGGTCGCCTTGACATAGGCGAACCGGACTCCGCTCTTCCATAGCGTCGACCACGCGACATTGCCGTTGTGGCTGCTCACGTCCACGCCGTGGACGGACGCCCGGGGCGACGCCGCCTGGGCCATGCCGGGTGCGGTGCCCTCGTGTTTGGCGATCTCCGAACCGGCCCAGTCCTGGCCGGGGTGACTGGGTTCCGGAGCGTAGTCCGTGGCCGCGGCGGCGGTGCCGGGCAGCGTGAGGAGAAGGGAGACGATCGCGAGAAGGATGCCGGCCGCGGTCGCGAGGGAACGTGCCGGACAGTGGGGGGAGCCGGATCTGCGCACGGTCATACGTGCCTCCGTAGATCTCGATGGATCTCGGTGAGTGACCTGAGGGGGGATGTGGAGCGGGGATGGCGAGCGGCCGATTTTTGGTGTGGTCATGCCACGAATACCGGTACGCGCGTAGACCACCCTCCCAAAAGAGTGTTACCGGGCCGCCGTTGGTCTAACCGTGCGAAATACTGGCCGAGCTGCGGCTTAGGCCGCCGCTGAAAGAAAGTTCCAGGGCGGGGAACGAAGGAAAGGGTGCTGACGTGCACAACACCGGAGCCGACGGTACGACGGCGAACGGCGAACCGAGTGGTGTGGACCACGTATTCCTTTCCCTGGAACGGGAGTTGGCGGTATTCCTCCGCCGCGCCCGCGCGTCTTCCGGCGAATTGGCACGCGAGGTCCATCCCGACCTGGAGTCGGCCGCGTACGGGCTCATGGTCCGGCTGGCGGACGCCGGCGCACAGCGCGCGACCGACCTGGCCGGTTTCTTCGGCGTCGGCAAGGCCACGATGAGCCGTCAGCTGCACGCCCTGGAGCGCCTCGGCCTGGTCGCCCGCGAACCGGATCCGGCCGACGGCCGGGCCGTCCTGGTGCGCATCACCGACGAGGGCCTGGACCGCTTCACCCGCGTCCGTACCGCCCGCCGCGCCCAGTACGCACGCCGCCTCGCCTCCTGGGACCGCACCGAGGTCGCCGAACTCGCCCGTCTGCTGCACCAGCTCAACGCCGGGCAGGAGGGACAGGAGGGGCAGGAGAGTCAGTAGGCCGGTCCCCGCGCCACGTTTTCTGTCACGGCGCCGCGTTTTTTGTCACGGCGCCACAAAAATCACCGCGGCGTCGTCCCGCGCCTTGCCGCGCGGATACGCCGCGCAGTCCGGGTCCGCGGCCTCCGCCGCCCGTACCTGGTCGATCAGTGCCTGCGGGCCCTGCTTGGCGACCAGTGCCGCGCAGTCCGCCCAGGAGCCTTCCTGGAAGACCTCGACCCAGCGGCCCGCCCCGTCGGTCAGCGCGGTCAGCGAACGGATCCCGGCGCGCGGGGTGCTGCCGGTGACCGCGCGGGCGGCCACGGACGGATCGGCGGCCGCGGTGAAGAAACCCCCTTCGGCATTGCGCAGCGCCTCGACCGCGCGGGCGTACTCCCGGCCCGCGGCGGCGCGTTCGGCTGAGCCGCGGGGCAGCGCCCGTACGGCCGCCCGCTGCGCGCGGACCGCGGGCGGCAGTTCGTCCAGCCGGGAGTCCAGTACGGGGCGCACCGAGCCGTCCGTCCGCTCCAGGAGAAGGACGGAATCCGACAGCACCAGGTGCTCGACGGTGTGTTCGGACCACCGCGCGGCGACCACCGTTGCCTGCGGAGTGCGGACGTGAGAAAGGTCACACGTGGCGCGGTGTGTGTCGGCTGTGCGGGAGATGGCTGCGGCGAGTACCTCAGCCAGTGTCATATCCGGGTGTGATCCCGACAGTTCGAGCATTGCGCCCCCGAGGCGCGCGGTGAACCAGGGCACGGAATGGACACAGCCGACATCGCCCTCCGGAGGCGTCACGCCGTCCAGGAGGACCAGGACTCCGCCCTGGCCGGAGGCCGGAAGGGCGACGGATGCGTAGTCCTCGTTTGGGCGTTGGGGATCGCCCGGCTCGGTGGCGAGTTCGATGCGCATACCGCCAAGTCTGCCGGAGGGGGCCGGTTCGCCCCGGTGGCCGGGCCGATCCGGGTGCCGGCATACGGCCAGGTCAGCGGTGCGCGGAAATTGCGGGGCCGCTGGGGCCGACGGGCTGCGGGCGCGCATCCTTCCAGGGCCGGGGCGGTTCTCCAAACGCGTCTCGGGGTTGCGCGGGGTTGCGGCCGAGGTCGGCCGCGCAGGGGAGTTGATGGTCAAACTGGGATTGATGTTCACTCGTTCAGGTGGCCAGGCATCTGTTGCCGAGCCACTGCGCGGCGCCGGTGGAATGGTCTCTTCCCGGATCATGGGGGTGGGGCCAGGACGTTCGTCGCGACGCGCAGAATCCGGGCTGTTTCCCTTCGCGGATGTGTGTGCTGCGGTCTTTGCGCAGGTCCGCCCCGCGAGCGGAAGCGAGCCGGGTCCGCGACGCCACTCGGCGTGGGCAGGCGAGACAGGAATGCGAGCAGCGGTGCGGATGAAGCGGCTTCGGGGCGGCGCAGGGAAGCCGGGTTCACCGGCCGGTTCGGTCTCGGGACCGGGCACGACGGACGGCGGCGACCGCACGGGACGGCGTCCCGCGCGGGTACGCAACCGGCTGGTCGGGGCCGTGGCCGTGGTGGCCGTCGCCATCCTGGGAGCCGGCGCGCCCGCCGTGGCCACCGCGGCCGACAACGCCCACAACACCCAGCAGCTGGTCGACCTCGCCGAGCTGAACGCGCGCGCCATCGCACTCGCGCACTCCCTCGCCGACGAGCGCGACGCCATGACCGCCTACGTCGCCGCCGGGCGCAGTGCCCGCACCGGCGACAAGGCCGCGCAGTCCCAGCGTGCCCGCGTGGACCAGCAGATCAGCGAGCTGCGCACGGAGGCCGGCGACGCCTCCGGGGAGAGCACCGTGTACGCCGAGGCCGACAAGCTCCTCGCCGCGCTGCCGCAGACCCGTCACCAGGCCCTGTCCGGGCCCGGATCGGCCGAGGACACCTTCGACGCGTACACCGAGGTCGTCCAGGCGCTCGGCGCCATCAGCGACGACATCGCCCGCGGCCTGCCCGCCCGCGCGGACTCCGCGGACGCCGACACCCGCGCACTGCCCGCCCTCGGCCGCGCCACCGACCAGGCGGCCGGCGCCCGCGGGCTGCTGCTCGCCGCGCTCAACGCGGGCGGCCCGCAGCCCCGGCTGACCGCCGCCGCACAGCTCGCGCACCTCCGCGAGCAGGGCACGCTGGCCGACTTCACCCAGTCGGCGAGCCAGGGCGCCCGGGACCGCTACGACCGCACCGTCAACGGCACGGACGTCACCACCGCCGAGCGCTATCTGACCCACCTCACCGACCAGCCCCGCCTGGACGCCGCCGATCTGCGGCTCAACCGCCAGCGGGTGCAGGCCACGCTCAGCGCCCGCGTCGGTCTGATGCGCGGTGTCGAGTCGGCCATGGCGACCGCCGACATCGAGCGGCTCGGCGCGCTGCGCGACGACGATGTGACGGAACTGGAGATCCGCATCGGCCTGGAGGGGCTCTGCCTGCTGCTGGCCGTCGGCGCCGGTATCTGGGCGGCCCGCTCCATGACCCAGCCGCTGGCGGCGCTGCGGATCGGCGCCAAGCGGGTGGCCGAGGACCCCGCGCACGAGGAGCCCATCACCTACAAGGGCCGCAACGACGAGTTCGCCGCCGCCGTGCGGTCCGTCAACGCGCTGCACGCCCAGGTCGGCGAGCAGGCGCGGCGGACCGCGGAACTGGAGGGCGAGCGCAAGCGGCTGGTCGGCGGCCGGCAGCGGCTGGTCGCCGAGCGCGAGGTGCTCCAGGAACAGGGCGAGGAACTCAAGGAAGAGATCGCGGACCTCACCGAGCGGCTGGCAGCCCTGCGCGCCGGTGTCCACGGGCGGTTCGTCAACCTGTCGCTGCGCACCCTCGGCCTGGTGGAGCGCCAGCTCGCGGTCATCGAGTCGCTGGAGGAGCGGGAGCAGGACCCGGAGCGGCTGGAAACTCTCTACAAGCTGGACCACTTCGCCGCGCGGATGCGCCGCAACAGCGAGAACCTGCTCGTCCTGGCGGGCGCGGAACACTCCACCGCGCATGTGGGCCCCGTAGCGCTGCTGGATGTGCTGCGCGCCTCGATCAGCGAGATCGAGCGCTATGAGCGGGTCCGTGTCCAGTCGTTGCCGCCGCACTCCCAGGTCGCCGGGTTCGCCGCGGACGACCTCAGCCACCTCGTCGCCGAACTCCTGGAGAACGCCACCGCGTTCTCGCCGCCGGACGCCCATGTCGAGCTGTCCGGCTGGCTGCTGGAGAGCGGCGAGGTCATGCTCTCCGTCCAGGACGAGGGCATAGGGATGACCCCGGACCGGCTGGCGGAGCTCAACGAGCGGCTGTCGGACGCCGAGGCCGCCTCGTCCTCGGAGACCCTCGACGAGGCGCTGGGCCTCGGCCTGTACGTCGTGGTGCAACTGGCCGCCCGGCACGGTATCCGGGTCGAGCTGCGGGACCAGAAGCAGGGTGGCGTCACCGCCGCCGTCGTCCTGCCCCGCTCCATCCTGCCCACCCGCCCGGCACCGGCCGCCCACCCGGCGGCGTCCCCCGCGGACCCGGCCCCCGCCCAGACGCTCCCCGGCTCGGTCGCCGAGGCGAACTCCAACACCCTGCTGACGCGGCGGCCGTGGGCCGACCGGCGGGCGGTCGGGGCGGCGACCGCAGCGGAAGCCGACGCCGACGGTGCTGACGCGGCGGGTGACGCGCCGGTGGGCGATGCAGCGCCGGATGCCGACGAGGCCGCTGCGCCCGCGCCCCTCGACGACTCTCCGGCCGCGCCCGTCGACGAGGCTCCGGTCACCCCCGCCACCGACCCCTTCGTCGCCGCCGCGGAGCGCGCGATCGACGCTGCCGGGCTCGGCTCCACCGGCGAGCACGCCCGCCCCGAGGACGACGCCGGCCCTGCCGCGGCGTCCGGCCCGAGCACCGGCGACCGCAACACCGGCGGCCCGGCTGCCGGCGACCCGTACGCCATCGGCCCGGACGAGCACACCCGCCCGGAGTCCGACACCGCGACGGACGAACCGCATACCGCTGACGCGCAGACCGCTGACCCGCAGTCGGACGAACCGCAGACGGACGAACCCCAGGCCACCGATCCGCAGCCCGAGCCCGACGACGACCCGTCCCCCGGGGAGCGGCGGACGACCGGCACCGGTCTGCCCAAGCGCACGCCCAAGATCGTGGCGCAGCAGTCGCCCGCCCCGCCCACGGGCGGCGCGGTCAACGCCGAGGCGCTGAGCCGCCGGCTCGGCGGATTCCAGCAGGGGGCGCGGGACGGCCGGCGCGAGGTCGAGGCCGAGATCGCGGAACGTACCGCGGAGCAGCACATCCCACAGAACGACACCGACGGAGCGGGGGCCCCGGGAGATCGCCACGTTGTCGAGGAGGCACGCGATTGAAGGCGCAAGCGCCCACTTCTTACGGACACGGACTGAGCAGTCAGGCACGGAACCTGCACTGGTTGCTGACCAATCTGGTCGACGAGGTGCCCGGCATCCGCTCGGTCGCGGTGGTCTCCTCCGACGGTCTGCTGCTGCTCTCCTCCGACCCCGACCGGGCGGCCGGAACGGCGACGCCCGGCGAGAGTGACGGGCCCAAGGGGTCCAGCGCCGATCTCGCCACCATCATCTCCGGGCTCGGCAGCCTCACCAACGGCGCCGCGAAGCTGATGGACGGCGGGGTCGTCAAGCAGACGATGGTCGCGATGGACGAGGGCAGCCTGTTCGTCATGTCGATCAGCGATGGTTCGCTGCTCGGCGTGCACGCCGCCCCGGACTGCGATATGACCGTCATCGCGTACCACATGGCGTTGTTCGTCGGCCGGGCCGGACACGTACTGACCCCCGAACTCCGCACGGAACTCCGCGAGTCGATGGAGAACACCCAGTGAGTGAGCGCAGCGAGCGAACCATTGAGAGGTGCGTGCCGAGCGAGTGCGAGGCCGAGCGGAGCGAGGTTTCGGCATGAGTGCTGCCCCCAAACTCCCCAAACGCGGCGGCGGCGAGAAGAGACCCGCACGCGTCCGGCCGTACTCGCTCACCGGTGGCCGCACGCGATTCGGCCATGTGCTGCTCGTCGAGTCGTTCGTGGCAGCGCTGGACGGCCCCGAGGAGCGGCGTGAGCCGGCCCCGACGGATGGCCGCTGGGTCGCCCGGGTGATGCCGGAGATGCGCGCGATCGTCGATCTGTGCCGCCGGATGCGCTCGGTCGCCGAGATCTCGGCACTGCTCAAAATGCCACTGGGAGTGGTCCGGGTGCTGCTCAGCGACCTCGCCGACCAGGGAAGGATTCGCGTGTACGGCACCGGGCACGGCATCGGCCGGCCCGACCGCGCACTGCTGGAAAGGGTGCTGAGTGGACTTCACAGGCTCTGACACGACAGCGGCCGGGGCGACGCTGACCGCCGACTCCGTGGGACGGGCCGACGCCGTGGCTGTGTCCGATGGGGCCACCGACGCGGGCCTGCAGAGCTGGCAGATGGACCGTACGCGGGCGCCGATCGCCACCAAGATCGTGGTGGCGGGCGGCTTCGGCGTCGGCAAGACCACGTTCGTCGGGGCGGTCTCGGAGATCACCCCGTTGCAGACCGAGGCGGTGATGACGCAGGCCAGCGAGGGCACCGACGATCTGTCCGCCACCCCGGAGAAGACCACGACCACGGTCGCGCTGGACTTCGGCCGGATCACCCTCGACCAGGACCTGGTGCTCTATCTGTTCGGCACGCCCGGACAGCAGCGCTTCTGGTTCATGTGGGACGACCTGGTGCGCGGCGCGATCGGCGCGATCGTGATGGCCGACACCCGGCGGCTGGAGGACTGCTTCCCGGCGCTGGACTACTTCGAGAGCTGCGGACTGCCGTACGTCGTCGCGGTCAACCACTTCGAGGGGACCGATTCGTACGCCGTGGACGACGTCCGTGACGCGCTGACCGTGCCGGCGCACGTACCCGTGGTGATCATGGACGCGCGCAAGCGGATCACGGTGACCGAAGCGCTGCTGACGCTGGTCGCGCACGCCCTGGACGCCGCGCCCGAGTAGAGCGCACCTCAGCCCCCACCCCCCCGAACAACAGCAGTGAGCAGAGAAGAGCGCCGCCATGCGGAAGATCCTGATCGTCGGTGCCGGCCAGTCCGGCCTTCAGCTCGCCCTCGGTCTCCAGTCCCAGGGCTACGAGGTCACCCTCATGTCCCACCGCACCGCCGACGAGATCCGCTCCGGCCGGGTCATGTCGACGCAGTGCATGTTCGACACCGCCCTCCAGCACGAGCGCGACCTCCAGATCAACTTCTGGGAGAGCCAGGCCCCGCGCATCGAGGGCCTCGGCGTCTCGGTCGCCGCACCCGGCAGCCATGCGGAGCCCGGCGGCTCGGCGCGCGCCGTCGACTGGGTCGCAAAGCTGGACGGCTACGCCCAGTCCGTCGACCAGCGGGTGAAGATGGCCGGCTGGATGGAGACCTTCGCGCAGCGCGGCGGCCAGCTCGTCATCCACGGCGCCGCCGTCTCCGACCTGGACTTCTTCGCCGGCCGTTACGACCTGACGCTGGTCTCGGCCGGCAAGGGCGAGCTGGTGTCCATGTTCGGCCGGGACGCCGCCCGTTCGCCGTACGACGCCCCGCAGCGCTCGCTCGCCGTCGCCTACGTCCACGGCCTGGGCCCGCGCCCCGAGCACCCCGAGTTCGACGCGGTGCGCTGCAACCTCGTCCCCGGCGTCGGCGAGCTGTTCGTCATGCCGACCCTCACCACCTCCGGCCGCGCCGACATCCTCTTCTGGGAGGGCGTGCCCGGCGGCCCGGTGGACGTCTTCCAGGGCACCAAGGACCCGGGCGAGCACCTCACCAGGACCCTTGAGCTGATGGAGAAGTTCCTGCCCTGGGAGTACGCCCGTGCCACCAAGGTCGAGCTGACCGACGACAACGGCACGCTCGCCGGCCGCTACGCCCCGACCGTGCGCAAGCCCATCGGTCGGCTGCCGTCCGGCGGCCTGGTCCTCGGTGTCGCGGACGTCGTCGTCGCCAACGACCCGATCACCGGCCAGGGCTCCAACTCCGCGTCCAAGTGCGCCGCCGCCTACCTCGCGGCCATCGTCGAGCGCGGCGACCGGCCGTTCGACGGGGACTGGATGCAGGCCACCTTCGACCGCTACTGGACCACCGCCCAGCACGTCACCAAGTGGACCAACGCGATGCTGGCGCCGCCGCCCGAGCACGTCCTGAACATCATCGGCGCGGGCGGTCAGGTCCAGAGCATCGCGGACCGCTTCGCCAACGCCTTCGACGACCCGTCCGACTTCGAGAACTTCTTCTACGACCCGGACAAGGCGAACGCCTATCTCGCCTCGGTCACCGGCTGAGGCCCCGCTCCCGGCCCCGGTGGTCGCGTCCGATGCGCGCGGTGTCCGGGGCCGGGGCGGGGGGCGTCACGGCAGCAGGGCTTCCAGCTCCCAGTCCTCCAGCGTCCAGTCCTCCATCTCTCTGACCGGGCCCGGTTTGTCCGGCTGCGGTGTGTCGGGCTCCGGTTTCGTCAGCCCCGGGTCCGGGCGTACCGCGCCCAGCAGCGGGTTCGCCGCGACCGGCGTGATCTGCACGCGCTTGCCCGGCCGGGGCGCCTGGACGACCTTGCCGTCGCCGATGTACATCGCCACATGCGTCGCGCCGGGGTAGTAGATCACCAGGTCGCTGGGGCGCAGCTCGTTCAGCCGGACACGTGGCAGGTTCTTCCACTGCCCCTGGCTGGTGCGCGGGATCTTCCGTCCCGCGCGCGCCCAGGCCTGTGAGGTCAACCCCGAGCAGTCGAAGGCATTCGGACCGGACGCGCCCCAGCCGTACGGCTTGCCGACCTGTTTGAGGGCGTACGCGAGCGCCCGCTCGCCGACCGATGACGGAGCGCTCTCCTCGCCCTTCTTGTTCTTCCCGCCGACCTTGCCCGCCGACACGGCGGCGCGCTGTGCGCTGTCGACGCCCTGCGCCTCCAGCCGGCTCAGCTGCGTGAGCTGCTCCTCGGTGAGCGAGGCGAGCAGCTTTTCGACGTCCTTGAGCTTCGTCTGCACAGCATCCCGCTGCTGCTGGCGCTGGTCGGTCAGCTGTTGCTGCTTGTCGAGCGCGGCTCGGGCCTCCTTGGCCAGCGTGTCGGCCTTCTTCTCGGCGGCGGTCAGCCGGGCGACGGTCGCTGCCTGCTCGGTGGCGGCCTCCTGGAGCAAGTGACCCTGATCCATTGCCTGTTGGGGGTTCTTCGCCATCAGGATGCGCAGATACGACGAGAGCCCGGCCGCGCGCGTGCTGCCCTGGTACTGCTGCCGGGCCAGCCGCCCCGCGTCGGCCCGCCCTTCGGCCAGCTCCTTACGGGCCGCCACGAGCTGGGTGTTGAGCTTCGCGGACTTCTGCCGCGCCGCTTCGAGGTCCTCCTGCGTCGCGTTGTACGCCTCCGTCGACTCCTCGGTCTTGCGGTAGAGGGTCTGGAGTTGCCTGAGCAGGGCGCTGGGTGTGCGCTCCGAGGGGGAGAGAGGGGTGGTGTCCGTCCTGTCCGTGGCGCTTGTGCCGGTGGGGTTGCCGGTCTCCGGCCCGCCGTCGACGCCCTCGGTGACATGCGCCAGCTCGCCCTCACCCGTGTCCGACGAGCCGGTCTCCGGGGTCCCGGTCTCCGGTGACCCGGTGCCCGATGTCCCGCCGTCCGACGATCCCGTAGGCGGTGGTTCGGGCCCCGCCTCGGCCAGGACCGGTGACGCGGACAGTGTGACCGTCACGGCTCCGACGAGCGCCAGCGCGCAGACCGACTTCAGCAACCGTCCGGACACGAACCCACCTCCGACTCCCGGGACACCATCCGTAGGGATCGGATGGTCGGATGATTCGGATGCTGCCACGGCAGTCATACATTTCCGGCTAATGGGTGGGCTTCATGACATTCAGATCACTCGATCAGCCGTCGAAGTAGGTGTCGAAGGCCTTCTGGAACTCCCAGCCGTTTTGACGTCCTCACCCATGTGAGAGTGGGTGATCCCGCCTGCCTCGCTGTGGTGAACCGCGGGGCTTCGGGTGGGTTCCTGCTTCGACGAGCGCTGCCCCGACTTGCGGGGTCTGACGCGCTCTCCACAGGCATTTTGACGCTCCGCCTCGTGCCGCATCTCAGCGGCACGTTTCCGTCCAGCGGCGCGTATGTTGACCTCGGCGTTGGTGTCCCGGTCGTGGGCGACTCCGCATCCGGTGCACGTCCACCTCCGGACGTGGAGCTGGTCCCGTCCTTTGGGCCCGGTGAGCTCGTGGCAGGCCGAGCACTCCTGAGTGGACGGGTACCAGCGGGAGACCTTGACAAAAGTGCGCCCGTGCCGGGCGCACTTAGCTTCCAAGGTGCGGGTGAACTTGCCGAGGGACTGATCGTGGACGCTCTTGCCTAACCGTCCGCGCCGGGCAGCCATGCCCTTCATGTTCAGATCCTCCACGTACACGCCTTGGCTCTCGCGCGTGATGGTGGTGGTGTGCTGTTCGATGAAGTCGCGTCGCTGGTCAGCGATGCGGGCATGGATCCTGGCAACGACAAGTCTGGCTTTACGTCGGTTGTTTGATCCCTTCTTCTTGCGGCTGAACACCCGCTGGGCGCGGCGCAGCTTCTTCTCTTGGCGTCGGAAGAACTTCGGTGAGGTGATCTTTTGGCCGCGCAACACGGCATAGGAGGACAAGCCCAGGTCGATCCCGGTGTCCGTCTCCTCCACGTCTAGCTCAGGCAGGGGCTTGTCTTGGGCTTCCACCACAAACGACGCGAAATACCTTCCGGCCGGGTCCTTGATAACCGTCACCGACGAGGGGGCGGAGGGTAGCTCGCGGGACCAGCGGACGGGGATGTCGCCGATCTTTGGCAGGTGCAGCTTTCCGCTGGGGGTGATTGACCAGCGGGCGTTGGCGGTGAACCGGACGGCCTGGCGGGCAGCCTTCTTCTTCATGCGAGGCGGGCTCACCCTCGGGCCCTTGCGGGTGCCGTTCTTCGAGGCGAAGAAGTTGCTGTAGGCGGCTTCCAGATCCCGAAGGGACTGTTGGAGAACCACGGCGGATACGTCGCGGAGCCATGCCCGTTCCGGGGTCCGCTTGGCTTCGGTGATGACCCTCGTCGACAGTTCGGCGGCCTTGGGCCGCGCATGGCCCTGAGCGTATGCGTCACGGCCGATACGTAACGCGTCGTTGAACACGACGCGGGCGCACCCGAATGCCCGTGCCAGCTCCCTGCACTGATCTGGGCCCGGGTACAAGCGGAAGTTGTACCTGAGCTTCACGGCAATCAACGTACTGCAATCAGTCCATTACTGAGTGTAGAACGATCGAATCGTGAACAAACCCCACAGGGTGCGCGGGTCGAGAGGGGAGAGGGGGCCGCCCCTGCGGGTCGGGGCCGGCCAGGGAGGCGCGGGGCGGCTCCCTGGCCAGGCAGCAAACAGGACTAGACCACTGCTGTCAATGGTCCGGACCAGACTGGGTGGGTGGCGGGAGGTCGACCCGGGCGGCGCTCAACCGGACTTCTTCCAGGGCCACTTGGGGCCGGACGGCGACTTCCCCTGCGACGTCTTCCCTTCCGGGGCATACTCGTACTTCCACCCGCTCGGCAGCCCCAGGCGACCCACCCGCGCCGGGACCCGCCGGTAGACATGCAGCGTCGGCGGCCGCCCGTCGTCGTTCGGCACCGGGATCTCGTACGTCTTCGGCGGCTGGCCGGTAGCGCCGACCAGCACGGGCAGCACCCGGCCGTCCAGGGGTCCGCCGACGAAGGGGGTGTTCTCGCTTCTCACTCCCCAAGTGTCACACCTGGAGGCGTCCGGCGGGGCCGCGGGCCGCCGTCCGGCGACCTCCGGCCGGGGTGGCGGAGCCGCAGGTCACAGCAGGTGCGCGGCGTCACTGACGATGGGCAGGATACGGCGCGCCAGATTGCCTACGGGGCCGTCGGAGGTCTCCAGGTCCAGCGCCGCCCGGGTCACCCGCGCGGTCTGCGGGTCCCGGGCCGCGGTCGCGGTCAGCAGCGCGATGAAGTGGTCGACCAGCCAGTCGCGCAGTTCGTCCAGCGCGGGCTGCTTGTCCTCGTCGAGCCAGATCAGCGAGGCGCCCTCGACGGCGGTGATCCACATGCGGACGGTCATCCGCAGCCGTACGCCCGGCTCCGGCTCGCCCAGATGCCGCAGGATCTGGTCGGCGGCGGTGCGCCGCACCTCGTCCACGATCGCGGACGTACGGGAGGTCTCCACGACGCTGCCGCCCTGGAGCAGCGCGCTGAACCCCGCGTCGTGCTCGTCGACGAACGCCAGATATCGGTCCAGGGCGCGGGACAGCCGCTGGGTGAGCGGGCCGGTCTCCGGCTCCGCGAAGCAGCCTTCGAGGCTGTCGGCGGCGCTGCGCAGCGCCGCCTCGTACAACTGCTGTTTGCCGCCCGGGAAGTAGCGGTAGACGAGCGGGCGCGACACCTCGGCGGCGGTCGCGACATCGTCCAGCGAGACATCCTCGGGCGCGCGCTGCGCGAACAGGTCCAGGGCGGCGGCGAGCAGTTGGGTGCGGCGCTGCTCGACGCCCATCCTGCGATAGGCGGGTCGGGGTACTGCTGGGGCGGTGCCGCTGCCGTTCATGAACAGCAGCGTAACCGCCCCGGAATCCGTGTCGTACATGTGCTCGTACGGCATGGCCGATACCTGCGAGTACGCGGTCGTCGGCGCGGGTTCAGGCCAGCAGGCCGGAGCTCTTCCACAACCTGCGGCCCACGCCGCGCAGTACACCGATCTCGTCGAGGAAGTCGGTCAGCCGCTGGGCGCCGGACTGCATGATCTCGCGGCGGTGGCCGCTGGCCTTCACCTGGGCGACGGCCTCGCGCCTGTCCAGGCCGACGTTGGTGTACACCTCCGGGTTGACGAAGGCGATGGAGAAGACCCGGGCCGCCTCGCCGGAGCTGATGCGGGTCAATTCCTGCTCCCAGCGCGGTGCGGTGACCATCTGGCGGCGCAGTTCCTCGCGCGCGTACCGGACGTGCCGGGCCTCCTCGACGACGTGGATACGCGTCACGCCGCGCACGATGGTCTGCACCCGCTCGTCCGGGAAGGTCAGCCGCTGCATCCAGTCCAGGATCTCCTCGCCGAGCAGCGTGCAGGCGAACGAACCCGGGGTGGTGGAGACCGTCTTGAGGATCCGGGCGAGATTGTGGTTGAGGCGGGAGACCGGGTACGCCGGCGCGCCGCCCTTGTGGATCATGCGCGCGAACATCTTGGAGTGCCGGCACTCATCGGCTATCTCGGTGAGCGCGTAACGGACATGTGCGCTGGTCACCGGCTTGTCGTAGATATGGCGCACCAGGAGCTGCATCAGGATGATCTCGAACCAGATGCCCAGCGAGGCGAGGGAGGCGGCCTCGTGTCGGGAGAGGTCCTGCTGCTGCTCCAGCGACATCCGCTTCCACAGCGGGGTGTCGTAGAGCGAGATCAGCTCCGGCGGCCAGAACCACTTGCCCTCTTCGAGGGGCGCGTCCCAGTCGAGTTCGGTGTCGGGGTCGAAGGAGTGCTTGGCGGAGGAGTCGAGCAGTCGCTCGGCGACCTGTTCCCGGTCCTTGAGCAGCCCGAGGGCGTCCCGCAGGACTTCGGTATCCGTCACGGTCATTGCGGTGGGCGCGCTCGTCATGGCTGTGGCTACCTCGCTAGTGGGGTTACCCGCGGTCGCATCTTATGAGACTGCGTGTCAGCAAGGGCGTCAATCCCTTCTGCGCGAGTTATTGACCCTTCAGTAAGAAACGTGTGAGCCTGCCAACCACCATCCGGGGCAAGGCGTTTGGCGATCCAAGGAGGCGTCCGTGTCGACCCGAGATCTGTACGTTCAGGACCCAGGCGACTCCCTGTGGCAGGTGCCCGCCTCCGGCGCGGCCCGTTTCAGCTGGGAATACGACGATGGGCGGGACCGGCTGCTCGCGCTCTACCAGAAGGGCAAGGACAAGCAGTGGGACGCCACCCTGCGCATCGACTGGGACCTGGAGGTCGACCCCAAGGACCCGCTCGGCACTCCCGATGAGTCGATGTCCCTGTATGGCACGAAGTACTGGGACAAGATGACGGAGAAGGACCGCGGCGATCTGCGCCAGCACTACACCTCCTGGCAGTTCAGCCAGTTCCTGCACGGTGAGCAGGGCGCCATGGTGTGCGCCGCGCGGATCGTGGAATCCGTCCCGGATCTCGACGCGAAGTTCTACTCCGCCACCCAGACCATGGACGAGGCCCGGCACGCCGAGATCTACAGCCGCTTCCTCCAGGACAAGATCGGGATGCTCTACCCGGTGAACGACAACCTCCAGGCGCTGCTCGGCGACACCCTGAAGGACTCCCGCTGGGACATGCCGTACCTGGGCATGCAGGTGCTGATAGAAGGCCTCGCGCTGGCCGCGTTCGGCATGATCCGCGACACCACCACCAAGCCGCTGCCCAAGCAGATCCTCGCGTACGTCATGCAGGACGAGGCCCGTCACGTCGCCTTCGGCCGGATGGCGCTGCGCGACTACTACAAGCAGCTCACCGACGCCGAACTGCGCGAGCGCGAGGACTTCGTCATCGAGGGCTGCTACTTGATGCGCGACCGGCTGCGCGGCCTGGAGGTCCTGGAGAACTTCGGCATCCCCCATCAGGAGGCCGCCGAGTTCACGGAGCGCTCCGAATTCCTGCATCTCTTCCGCAAGCTGCTGTTCAGCCGGATCGTGCCGTGTGTGAAGGACATCGGCCTGTGGGGCGAGCGGCTGCAGCGCGCGTATGTCGACATGGGCGTCTTCGAGATGGGCGACTCCAACCTGGATCTGCTGATGGCCCAGGACGAGGAGCTGGCCGAGAAGCTGGACGCGGAACGCTTCGCGGCCGAGGAGGAGGACCGGACGGCCGAGGTCGCGGCGGCCATTGCGGAGGGGGCCGCGGAGGGCTGAGGGATATCGAAGGCAGCCGCCCGCTCCCGCGTGGCAGGATCCCGGCCATGGACTATCGACGGCGCGCAGCGGTGCGCGGAAGTATCGAAGGGCTGGCGTTCGGCGACGCCTTCGGGGAACGCTTCTTCCGGCTGGTCCGTCCCATGGACGAGTCCCGGGCGCTGATCGCGGCACGCCGCACCCCGCCCGACCCTCGGTGGCACTGGACCGACGATACGGCCATGGCGCTGGCCCTGCTCACCGTACTGAAGACGCACGGTGAGGTCGAACAGCCCACTCTGGCAAAGGAGTTCGCGGACTGCTACAAGGCGGATCCGGGCCGCTGCTACGGCTCGGGCATGCACGCCCTGCTGCCCCGCGTCGCCGCGTCCCCCGACGACTGGGCGGAGCTGGCGGCCGCGCTCTTCGGCGGCGAGGGCAGCCTCGGCAACGGCGCCGCCATGAGGGTGGCACCACTCGGCGCCTGGTTCCACGACGACCTCGACCGCGTCGTCGAGCAGGCGGCGCTCTCCGCCCAGGTCACCCACGCCCATCCCGAAGGCATCGCGGGCGCGATCGCGGTGGCCGTCGCGGCGGCCCTCTCGGCACGCGGCGAACCGCCGGCACTGGAAGCCGTCGCCGCCCGCACACCAGACGGGCCGGTACGGCAGGGCCTGTTGCGCGCCGCCGAGCTGCCGCCCGGAACCGATCCCGTCGCCGCATCCGCAGCGCTCGGCAGCGGCAGTCGTATTCGGGCCGACGACACCGTCCCGTTCGCCCTGTGGAGCGCCGCTCGACACCCCGACGACCTGCCGTCCGCCCTCTGGACGACCGCGGCGGGCCTGGGGGATGTGGATACCACCTGCGCCATCACGGGCGGGGTGGTGGCGGCACGTACGGGAACAGCGGCGCTGCCGGAGGAGTGGTGGGAGCGGCGGGAGGCGCTGCCGGGGTGGTGCGCGGAGCTGTGATCGGAAGGCACTGACGCTACCCCGACCTGGCCGGCCACCGCCCCGGCGCTTTAGCGCTGCGTAGTTGACGCCAGCCCCAACAGCCCCCGCACCTTTGCATACTTGGCGGTCAGCCGTTCCCGCGTCGCCGCGTCCAGGACGGCCAGCCGGGCCGGATCGGCGTTGTGCGCGAGATCGGACTCCTTGATCAGCAGCGCGCCGGGCGTGGCCAGGATGCGTGCGGTGTACTCCTCGACCGGTTCGCCCGCGCGCTTGGTGACGGCCAGAACCATGTCCTTGGTCGCGTCGGTGAGCGCCGCGCCGGCCAGCCAATCGCGGCTGAGCGCGTCGTCCTCCACGGCGTCGTGCAGCCACGCCGCGGCGATCTGCTCGTCGCTGCCGCCGCGTTCGCGTACCCCCGCCGCCACCGCGGCCAGATGCTCGGCATACGGGCGGCCGGCCTTGTCGGTCTGCCCCGAGTGCGCGCGCCGGGCCAGCGCCTCCACTTCGGCCAGGGACAGCGGCGGGGGCGGGCACGGGGGCGTGTAAGTCATACGGACATTGTGCGCGCGGGGGAGAGAGACCGGCCGGCCACCCCGCGATCCGGCGGCAGGGCGCCCTCAGCGCAGCGCGGCCAGCATGACCGCGCGGGCGATCGGCGCCGCGCTGCCGCCGCCGCTGATATCCGCCCGGTCGGCGGCGGCGTCCTCGACGACCACGGCCAGTGCTACCGCCGGCTGCATACGGTCCTTGGCCCGCGCCCAGGAGATGAACCAGGCATACGGGGTGCCCTCGTTGTGCACCCCGTGCTGGGCGGTGCCGGTCTTGCCGCCGACGGTGACGCCCTCGATGGCGGCCTGCCGTCCGCTGCCGCGCTCCACCACGTCGACCATCATTTCCTGGAGCCGCTGGGCGGTGGCCGGGCCCATCGCCTGGCGCGCGCGGCGGTGACGGCTGGTGAAGACGGCGGTCCCGTCCGCGTCGGTCACCTCCTCGACGAGCCGCGGCGGGGTCAGCGCACCGTCGTTGGCGACCGCCGCCGCGACCATCGCCATCTGGAGCGGGGTGGCGGTGGTGTCGTACTGGCCGATGGCCGACAGCGCGACCTGGGCCGGGTTCATCCGGGTGTCGAAGTTGCTGGGGGCGACGGCGGAGGGGATGCGCAGCCGGCGGTCGTTGAAGCCGAATTTCTGCGCGGCCTCGACCATGCCGCGCAGTCCGATGTCGGCGCCCAGCCGCGCGAAGACGGTGTTGCAGGAGACCCGGAAGGCGTCCTTGAGGGTGGCGTGCGCGCAGCCGGCCGCCGCGTTGCCGAGCCGGCTGCCGGTGCCGGGCAGGGGGTACGGATCGGGGG
This sequence comes from Streptomyces sp. NPDC050636, assembly GCF_040654775.1. Classification (NCBI taxonomy): domain Bacteria; kingdom Bacillati; phylum Actinomycetota; class Actinomycetes; order Kitasatosporales; family Streptomycetaceae; genus Streptomyces; species Streptomyces sp. NPDC050636. The sequence continues at coordinate 93,248 of NZ_JBFAIP010000007.1, read as the reverse complement.
CGTCCGTAGGGGCGTCGATATCGGTGACCCTGCCGTTGTCCAGCGCGGCCGCCGCGGTGACGACCTTGAAGGCGGAGCCGGGCGGATAGGTCTGCCGGAGGGCCCGGTTGAGCATCGGCCGGTCCGCGGCGCCGTTCAGCCGCCGCCAGGCCGCGCCGACCGAAGCACTGTTGCCGGACAGCTCGCCCGGGTCGTACGACGGGGTGCTGGCCAGCGCCAGGATCCGGCCGGTCCGCGGCTCGATCGCGGCCACCGCGCCCTTCCTCCTGCCCAGCCCGTCGAACGCGGCGCGCTGCATCAGGGGCCGGATGGTGGTGACGACGCGGCCGCCCGGCTGGTGGGTGCGCGTCAGGTCGTTCCACCAGGGGAAGGCGGTGAGCCGTTCGTCGGTGCCGGAGAGGATGCCGTCCTCGGCGCGCTCGATCAGGGAGGTGCCGTAGAGCTGCGAGGAGTAGCCGGTGACCGGCGCGTACAGGCGTCCGTTGGTGTACGTCCGCTCGTAGCGCAGCCGGCCGCCGCTGTCCCGGGAGCCGGTGACCGGCCTGCCCGCGACGAGGACGGCGCCGCGCGGCTGCCCGTAACGCTCCATCACGGTACGCCGGTTGGCCGGATTCCCGGTGTATGCGTCCGCCTCGAAGAGCTGCACCCGCACGGCGTTGACCAGCAGCGCGACAAGCAGCAGGAGGGAGAAGGCGGCGGTCTGCCGGATACAGCGGATCACCGGCCGGTCTCCGGGGGCACGGTTTCCACCCGGTCGGCAGGGGCGCGGACGGGCGTATCGCTCACCTCCGGCCGTGGTGCGCGTGCCCGGTCGCTGAGGCGCAGCAGCAGCGCGATGATGATCCAGTTGGTGACGACGGACGACCCGCCCTGAGCGAGGAACGGCATCGCCATGCCCGTCAGCGGGATCAGTCCCATCACCCCGCCCGCGATGACGAAGACCTGGATGGCGGGCAGGGTGGCCAGGCCGACGGCGAGCAGGCTGCCGAACGGGTCGCGCAGGCCGAGGGCGGCGCGATAGCCGCGGGCCACCAGCAGTGCGTAGAGCAGAAAGAGAGCGGTCAGGCCGACCAGCCCCAGTTCCTCGCCGAAGGTCGCCAGGATGAAGTCGGACTTCATGGCGAACCCGATGAGATACGAGTGGCCCTGGCCGAGCCCGGTGCCCAGCATCCCGCCGGTGGCGAAGGCGAACAGCGACTGGGCGAGCTGGCCGGGGCCCTCACCCGCCGCGATGCCCGCGAACGGGTGCAGCCAGTCCTCGACCCGGCTGTGCACATGCGGCTCCAGTGTGCCGACGGCGGCCGCGCCGGCACCCGCGAGGAGCAGTCCGACCGCCAGCCAGCCGGTCCGCCCGGTGGCCACGTACAGCAGCACGACGAAGACCCCGAAGAAGAGCAGCGAGGTGCCCAGATCGCGTTCCAGGACCAGGACGGCGACGCTGATCAGCCAGATCGCGACGATCGGGCCGAGCAGCCGGCCGGTGGGGAGCCGCAGTCCGCCCACCGTGCGGCCGGTGTGCGTCAGCGCGCCGCGGTTGGCGGCGAGATAGGCCGCGAAGAAGACGGTGATCAGGACCTTGGCGAACTCGCCGGGCTGAATGGAGAATCCCGCGATCCGGATCCAGATCTTGGCGCCGTTGATGGCCGGGAAGAGAATCGGGGCGACCATCAGGAGCAGCGCGAGCGCCGCACAGACATAGGCGTACCGCTGGAGCATCCGGTGGTCGCGCAGCAGCACGACGACCGCGGTGAAGAGCGCGACGCCGACGGTGGACCAGATCAGCTGGATGGGCGCGGCCAGATCGCCGGGGGTCTCCAGATCGAGCCGGAAGATCAGCACCAGGCCGAGCCCGTTGAGCAGGACGGCGATGGGGAGCAGCAGCGGATCGGCGTACGGGGCGCGGAAGCGGACGGCGAGATGGGCCAGCAGCGCCAGGCCGCCGAGCCCGGCACCGTAGCCGGCCGCGCCGCCCGGGACGGCATGCGTCTTGGCCAGGCCGACAGCGAGATAGCCGCAGACGCTGATGAGGACGGCGGCTACGAGGAGGGTCAGTTCGATGCCGCGCCGCTGGGGGCATGACGGCAGCGGCGGGGGAGTGTCCGCCGGGCGCGCGGGGGCCGCCGTTGCCGTTGCCGTCATGCCTGGCAACGTAGCAAGCGGCGGGACATATTTCCGTTATGCCGGAAACGGCGTTCGGGGGGTGCTCGGGCGCGGCCGGAGTTTCGGGCCGGGGGCACCCCGGGGCCAGGGGGCCTGCAGACCGCGCCGTACGCCCCGGGCGGCGCGAGGCCTGCGAGGCGTACGAGCGCGGAGACGCGGATAATCAACCGCCGGTGCTCACATCAGCACCAGCGGGGAGCCATACCGATGTTCACGATGTAGCGCGCCGACGACCAGGCGTACGAGCCGTCCTTGAGCTTGTACCAGCGCGGGTTGCCCTGGATGCTCTCGCCGTTCACCTTGCACTTGATCTTGACGACCTTGTTGTACGGATTGCTGCCGACCACCTTGTACTTGGTGCTCGGCCCGGTGCGCTTCAGCAGGCCGTTCTTGGCGACCACCTTGCCCTTGTAGATCTTCATGCGGTGGTCGTCGCCGCTATCCACCGCCAGGGCCGGGCCGGCCGCGACGGCAGTGGCCAGTGCGCCCGAGAGGACAAAGAGCGCGAGCTTGCCGGAATTCGACTTCGGAAACATCTGGCTTCCTCCTGCGAAGGGGAGATCCCCTGTGGGGTGAGTCGAGTGGGGTGCCGGGAGTCGGGTGACGGACGGGGTGGGAGCTGCCTCGCAGGGCGTGATAGCTGCGCCCTTACCCGGCTGCCCGGCTGCGAGCGCGACTTTATGTCGCTTTATTGCGGTTTGCCCGCCTCGCTTGCCTCACGCTAGAGAGACCTCGAAGGGTCCGCAACTCATCACCCTTCGTAAAAAGGCTCAGGTCGGGGAATCCTCAGGCCGGCAAGTCCGCACGCCGGCGGGAATCATGACGCCGGGACATTCCAGGACCGCACATCCGGGACGGCGACCGCACGCCCGCCCTCCGCCGGCGAAACCGCCGCGGAGGTCCCCACGAGCGAGGCCGCGACGGCCTGCCGCACCGGGACGCGGGGCGCGGCACCCTCCTCCATACAGGCGCGGAAGGCGTCGGCGACAAGGGCGGTGCCCTCGTCGTGGTGGGGCACATCGAAGACGCGCGGGCCGCCTGGCGCACCTCCGCCCCCGCTCAGCCGCAGCGCCGGCGGAGTCAACTCCTCCTCGTACGCACTCCGCCCCTCCGCCGTGGCCCAGGCGTCCCGCGCCGCAGCCGCACATGCCGGGAGCGCCCTCCGGCAGCCCGCACCGACTCGGCCAGGCCCCGTGGGCCGCGCACCGAGAGCCAGTGCCAGGTCGGCGACCATCACGGCGATCTCCTCGGGGGCACACCGTGCAGGTAGTCGGACTCGATCAGCTGGGGCGTGCCGATCGCGCCGTCCCGCACGAGGCCCTGGATGGCACGTACATGAGCATGCGTCACATAGTTCTCGGCGAAGGAGTACGAGGCAGATCCCGCCACCGGTCGGTGGTGCGGGCGCCGGGGAATTCGCGCGCCGCTTCGGTCAGCCGCGCCGGGTCGGTATCGCACAGCGCGGTGATCCGCACACCCATCCGCGCACACCATCGGGCGACATACAGGCCACGGATGAGACCAACAGCGCCTAAGGCAGTCATGCGGAGAGTCTGCGCGCGGGAGGCCGGGGGTGATCGAATTTCGCGGCGATTCCAACGTCTCCTCCCTCTCCTCCCTCTCCTCGCCTCTCTTCTCTCACCCCCCTCTCCTTCGTCTTACGCCGTTCGCCCTGGAAGGAATTGACGGGCGGGCTTCCGGGCATGCGGTTGCATGCCCGGCATGACGACCGAGATTCCCGCCGCCCAGGCGGACCTGCTGCGCCGTATGTACGAGATTTTCAACACTCAGGATGTCGACGACTTCACCCGTGCCGTCTTCCATCCGGACGTGGACTGGCCGAATGTGCTCGAAGGCAAGCGGGTGCACGGCATCGAGGCGGTGCTGGCCTATTGGCGGGGGCAGTTCGCCGTAGTGCATCCACTCGTGCGGATGGAGGGGATGACGGCGGAGCCGGACGGCCGGGTCGCTGTACGGGTGCGGCAGGGGGCGCGGGCCGCCGACGGCGACCACTGGGCGGAGGGGACCGTCCAGCACGTCTACACCTTCCGGGACGGCAAGGTGGCACGCATGGAGGTACGGGAGGGGTAGCTCGCGTCCTTGAGGGGAGACGTAGGGGACTTACCGGGGATGGGGCAGGGGCGGTTCAGGGATGGTTCAGGGGCGGTCCAGGGTTGTTCCGTGAACGAGGCCAATGGCAGTTTGTAAACTCGTTCCGAACAAAAAGAAGAAGGCCGAGCTCGTCACGCTGATGCGGACGGCCGGACACACCGGTCGACGGCATGGACCTGAGCCATGACCGCCGCGAGCGAGGGGCTTATGGCGTACGACACATCCGTGCACGCCGAGTGGAGGTCCTGGACTGACTCGGCTCCTTCGGGCCGCCGAGCGCGGGGGACCGTCCCCCTCGACGAAAGGCAGTATTAGCGTCATGACGACTCTCCGTTCCCGGATCATCGCCTGGGCCGGCCGTATGTATCTGGCGAGAACACAGAAGAAAGGCTTCGACTTGTCTCGAATGTCTTTCTTGCCCGAGTCTGTCCTGATGCCATTGCGGCGCGATGGACTCGATCCTGTGGACGATCTGGCAGCCGTCCGGGAGAAGGAGCCCATCACCCGGCTTCCGGTGCCGATAGCCGCCAACGTCTGGCTGGTCACCGGCTACGACGAGGTCAAGGCGGTGCTCGGAAAGGCCAATGCCTTCAGCTCCGACTTCACCAACCTGGTCGGCAAGGCCGGCGCCGGAGTGGACCAGAATCCCGGCGGCCTCGGATTCGCCGACCCGCCCGTGCACACCCGCCTGCGCCGCCTCCTCACCCCCGAATTCACCATGCGCCGGCTCGGCCGACTCACCCCCCGCATCCATGAGATCGTCGAGGAACGCCTGGACGCCATGGAGGCCGCCGGCAAAAACGGCGACCCGGTCGACATCGTCCATTCCTTCGCGCTCCCCATCCCCTCCCTCGTCATTTGCGAACTCCTCGGCGTCCCTTACGAAGACCGTGCCGACTTCGAACGCCTCAGCGCCGCCCGTTTCGACCTGTTCAGCGGTGCAAACGCCTCCTTCGGCGCCATATCCGAATCCCTCTCCTATTTCCGGGACATCGTCAAGAAGCAGCGCCAGGATCCGGGTGACGGTCTGCTCGGCATGATCGTGAAGGAACACGGCGACTCGGTCAGCGACGAGGAACTGGCGGGGCTCGCCGACGGCGTACTGACCGGCGGCTTCGAGACCACGGCCAGCATGCTGGCGCTCGGCACCCTCGTCCTCCTCCAGGACCCGAAACACTTCGCGGCCATGCACGACGGCGATGACGTCGTCGACCGCTATGTCGAGGAGCTGCTGCGCTACCTCACCGTCGTACAGGTGGCGTTCCCGCGCTTCGCGCGCGAGGACCTGGAGATCGGCGGCGTGCACATCGCCTCCGGAGATGTGGTGCTGTGCTCACTGAGCGGCGCGGACCGGGACGGCAAACTGGGCCCGGACATGGAGCAGTTCGACCCCTCGCGCAATGTCCCTTCGCACCTCGCGTTCGGTTACGGAATCCACCGCTGCGTCGGTGCGGAACTGGCCCGGATGGAACTCCGCGCCGCCTATCCCGCGCTGGTACGCCGGTTCCCCAACATGCGCCTGGCCGCCGAACCGGAGGAGCTGGAATTCCGAAAACTGTCGATCGTCTACGGAATCGAATCCCTGCCGGTCCGGCTCGACGGCTGACCGCTTCTGCGTATCGCCCCCTGACCGCTCCTTTCGCACCGATCCCCGACCGGGCACCTGGCTTGATGGCCGAGTGCCCGGTCTCTGCTTTATGGCTCGGTACCGGCCGGGCCGCGCAAAATCCGGCCGGGCCGCGCACAACTGCCCCCGCCACACGCCCCGTACGACAGAATGTCGGCCCGTGACCATTCGCTTATTGATTGCCGACGACCAGGAGATGGTCCGTCGGGGACTATGGCGCATCGTGACGACATTCGACTCGACGAATACGTCTATCCCGTGCTGCGGTTCGGTGCTTCCGGGTTCCTGCTCAAACGGTCCGGGCCGGCGCTGCTAGCAGAATTCCCGCGCACGGCAGTCGCCCTGCCGAACCCGCTGCCGCTGCTGGTGGTGCGGAGTCGCCCTCCAACGTATCGAGGAGGCGGGGCTGCGCGCGCTGGAGGGATGGCAGGTCACCTCACCTGCGCACTACCCACCCCACCCTGGCCAACCAGTGCCCGGATATCTACCCAACGGCAGATGTGCAGCGACTCCAGAGCCCGGATCCTCTTGAGAACGCAAGAGCCACAACTCCGGAGGACCCCATGCCCATTGCCCTCAACTCGGCCATTCCGAAGCCAAAGCGGCCGTCCGTCCTCGCCCTCACGGCTGCGGCTGTCACCGCATCCCTGGTCGAGGTACCAAGAGGCATCGCCGTGACACGGGACGGCCAGAAGATCGGCCTGATCGCCGCCTCGGCCCCGAAAACCCACCCCGCGCAATGACAATTCTTGATCTCGCAGCAGTGGGCGGGAAACGAACCTCGTTCGTCATTGCGTAGTGGCCAATCCGGCAAAAGCTCAGGGCCTCGGCCGAGATCTCTGGCCATACGCGAAGACCCCGCACTCAGCACTTCTGCTGATGGCGGGGTCTCGTGGCACCTCATAAAGGGTGCCCCCGGCAGGATTCGAACCTGCGCACACGGCTCCGGAGGCCGTTGCTCTATCCCCTGAGCTACGGGGGCGTTTCGCCGTGTTGTGCGGCGACGGGTAGAACCCTACCAGCTCTGACGGGGTGTCCATGAACAGGGTTTTTCGGGGGTGCGGAGGAGGGGCACTAGCGCATCGCGGGGGCGTGTCGGCGGCGGTCGGGGAAAGGTCCCTCGCACGGGGGCGGAAGTGGGCAAAACTGGGACGCAGCCGCAGGTGGGCCCCTAGTCTCATGGTGTGCCTGGCTTGTCCGGTCGGATCCTTGTTGTGGATGACAACAAGGTGATCCGGCAGTTGATCAGGGTCAATCTCGAGCTGGAGGGCTTCGAGGTCGTGACCGCGGCTGATGGTGCCGAGTGTCTGGATGTCGTGCACCACGTAAGACCTGATGTCGTGACCCTCGATGTCGTGATGCCGCGGCTCAACGGTCTGCACACCGCGGCGCGGCTGCGTTCCGATCCCCGGACCTGGGACATCCCCATCGCCATCGTCAGCGCATGCACTCAGGGCGATGTGCACAACGGTGAGTCGGTGGGTGTCGATGCCTTCCTGGCGAAGCCGTTCGAGCCGACCGAGCTGGTGCGGACCGTGGGGATGCTGGTGCGCGAGGGGCGGCAGCGGGAGCGCGGGCCTGACGGCGGGGCGGACGAGGAGAGTGCGGCGGAGCGTGGCGCCGCGTCCGGTGGGATCGGGCTGGTGGAGGCCGGCGGGGATTCGGAGCACGCCGGGCGGCCCGGCGCCTGAGTCTGCGCGCGCGGTGTCCACAACGCGAAACTGGGTCGCGTGTTCGCCCCCCTTCTCCCATACGCTTGTCCCGTGACCCCCGCTGAGCTCTCCCGTACCGTCCTGCGCTCCGTGCGCGGTGCCGTTGCGGAGCGGGAGCTCTCCGTGTCGGTGCCGGAGCGGATCGTGGTGCAGCCGCCGCCGCGGGCCGGGTGTGGGGACTATGCCTCCAATGTCGCGCTGCGGCTTGCCAAGCAGGCGGGGCGGCCGGCCCTGGAGGTCGCCGAGATTCTGCGCAGGCGGCTGGCCGGGAGCGCCGGGATCGCCCGGGTGGAGATCGCCGGACCGGGGTTCCTGAATTTCACGCTGGGGGACGGTGCACGGGCCGCGCTCGTACGGGATGTGCTCGCACAGGGCCCCGCGTACGGGAGCGGGGGCGGTGGCGGTGAGTTGGCTGCCGATGAGCTGGTTGTCGGCGATCTCCCTGCGGGTGAGCCCCCTGCCGGTGACCTCGTCAACGGGGATCTCCTTTCGCCGGCGCTCCACGGTGCGCGGGCGCTTGTGGTGGCCAATGCGCTGGGGCGGTTGCTGCCGGCCGCGGGGATGGGCCGGCCGACGCGCAAGGGTGCAGCGGGCGCCCGTTCCGCGGGCGATGGCGAGCTCGCCGGGCTCGTCGCGCGGCTGGGGGCCGATGAAGCGCGCTGGGCGTTGCTGCGGCCCGCGGCGCATGATCCGGTGCGGCTGCCCGAGCGGCCGGTGCAGCGGGAGAGCAATCCGCGGTTCCGGGTGCAGTACGCGTACGCCAGGACCCGCGCCCTGTCGCGCAATGCCCGTGAGCTGGGGTTCGAGAGCGAGCCGGGAGACGTACTCGAAACCGCCGCCGAGTCCGCTGACGGAACCACTGATTCCGCCCACCTCCCGGAAGCGCCTCAGCAGTCCCTCCACACGCTCCTTGCGACCTATCCCCGTACCGTCGAAGCCGCGGCCCGCTACCGGGCGCCGGACCGGATGGTGCGGCATCTGGAGGCGACGGCGGACGCGTTCTTCCGTTGGCAGGACGTGTGTCCGCCGCTGCCTGTCGGGGAGCGGAAACCCTTGGCCGTTCACCGCGCCAGGCTGGCCCTCGCCGAGGCCACCGGGACGGTGCTCGCCAACGGCCTGCGCCTGCTCGGCATCTCCGCTCCCGAACACCTCTGAACGATTTGATGGGATCTTCACCGCTATGAGCCGTTCCGCGCACCCCGCAGGGCCCCGGCACGCCGATGTGCTTCCCGAGGGCCACTACGCCGGGCCGCCCGCCGATCTCAACACCCTCGACCCGCTCGTCTGGTCCCGCACCGTCCGCCGCAATGCCGATGGTGCGGTGACGGTCGGCGGGCTCGACGTCGGCGCCCTCGCCGAGGAGTTTGGTACGCCCGCGTACTTCCTGGACGAGGACGACTTCCGGGCGCGCTGCCGTGCCTGGAAGGACGCCTTCGGGCCGGATGCCGATGTCTTCTACGCCGGTAAGGCGTTTCTGTCCCGGGCCATAGTGCGGTGGCTGAACGAAGAGGGGCTGAATCTCGACGTTTGTTCCGGCGGAGAGCTGGCCACGGCGCTCGCGGCGGGGATGCCCGCCGAGCGGATCGCGCTGCACGGGAACAACAAGAGCACGGAGGAGATCACCCGCGCCGTGGAAGCGGGGGTGGGCCGCATCGTGCTGGATTCGTTCCAGGAGATCGTGCGGGTCGCGCACATCGCGGAGCGGCTGGGCAAGCGGCAGCGGGTGCAGATCCGTGTCACGGTCGGCGTCGAGGCGCATACGCACGAGTTCATCGCGACCGCGCACGAGGACCAGAAGTTCGGGATCGCGCTGGCCGGCGGGCAGGCCGCGGAAGCGGTACGGCGGGCGCTGAAGCTGGACGGGCTGGAGCTCGTCGGGATTCATTCGCATATCGGGTCGCAGATTTTCGACATGGCGGGATTCGAGGTATCCGCCCGGCGCGTGGTGCAGCTGCTGACCGAAGTACGGGACGAGCACGGCGTCGAGCTGCCGGAGATCGATCTGGGCGGTGGGCTCGGCATCGCGTACACCTCGGAGGACGATCCGCGGGAGCCGCAGGAGATCGCCAAGGCGCTGTCCGAGATCGTGAGCAAGGAGTGCGCGTCCGCCGGTCTCGCCGTCCCCCGCCTCTCCGTCGAGCCGGGGCGGGCGATCGTCGGGCCGACCGCGTTCACGCTGTACGAGGTCGGCACCGTGAAGGAGCTTGAGGGGCTGCGGACGTATGTGTCCGTGGACGGCGGGATGTCGGACAACATCCGGACGGCGCTGTACGACGCGGAGTACAGCGTGGCACTCGTTTCGCGGACCTCGGATGCTGAGCCGATGCTGTCGCGGGTGGTCGGCAAGCACTGCGAGAGCGGGGACATCGTCGTACGCGATGCCTTCCTGCCCGCCGATGTGGCGCCGGGGGACCTGCTCGCGGTGCCGGCCACCGGCGCGTACTGCCGCTCCATGGCGAGCAACTACAACCATGCGCTGCGGCCGCCGGTCGTGGCGGTCAGGGACGGTGTGGCCAGGGTGATCATCCGGCGGGAGACGGAGGAAGATCTCCTGCGGTTGGATGTCGGGTAGGGGCCGATCCACGGGATGGTCCCCCGGATGAAATAAATGTCTCGGTATCCGGACGACGAACGGAAAGTGCCGTCCGGTGCGTGAGACTGGTGGATTACCAGGCATGAAATCGGGATCGATGAAAAGCAGAGGTCGAATGATGCGTACGCGTCCGCTGAAGGTGGCGCTCCTGGGCTGTGGTGTTGTCGGCTCAGAGGTGGCTCGCATCATGACGACGCACGCCGACGACCTCGCAGCCCGCATCGGCGCGCCCGTCGAGCTCGCCGGGATCGCCGTCCGCCGCCCCGACAGGGTGCGCGACGGCATCCCGGCAGAGCTCGTCACCACCGACGCGACGGCCCTCGTCAAACGCGGCGACATCGACGTCGTCATCGAGGTCATCGGCGGTATCGAGCCGGCCCGGGGGCTGATCACCACAGCTTTTGAGCACGGTGCGAGCGTGGTGTCCGCCAATAAGGCGCTGGTCGCCGCGGACGGTGCCGCGCTGCATGCCGCGGCCGAGGCCAATGGCGCGGACCTGTATTACGAGGCCGCCGTCGCGGGCGCGATCCCGCTGGTCCGGCCGCTGCGGGAATCGCTCGCCGGCGACAAGGTCAACCGCGTCCTCGGCATCGTCAACGGCACCACGAACTTCATTCTCGACAAGATGGACAGCAGCGGGGCCGGGTACAGCGAGGCGCTGGACGAGGCGACCGCGCTCGGTTACGCGGAAGCCGACCCGACCGCCGATGTCGAGGGCTTCGACGCCGCCGCCAAGGCCGCGATCCTGGCCGGTATCGCCTTCCACACCCGCGTCACCATCGACGATGTGCACCGCGAGGGGCTGACCGAGGTCACCGCCGCCGATATCGCCTCGGCCAAGCGGATGGGCTGTACGGTCAAGCTGCTCGCCATCTGCGAGCGGGCCGCGAACGGCGAGTCCGTCACCGCCCGGGTCCACCCGGCGATGATCCCGCTCAGCCACCCGCTGGCCTCCGTGCGCGAGGCGTACAACGCGGTCTTCATCGAGGCCGACGCGGCCGGCCAGCTGATGTTCTACGGCCCGGGAGCGGGCGGCTCACCGACCGCCTCCGCGGTCCTCGGTGACCTCGTCGCGGTCTGCCGCAACAAGGTCGCCGGAACGACCGGGCCGGGTGAATCCGCGTACACGGCCCTGCCTGTGAGCCCCATGGGCGAGGTCATCACGCGGTACCACATCAGTCTCGACGTGGCCGACAAACCCGGCGTTCTCGCGCAGGTCGCGACGGTCTTCGCCGAACACGGCGTATCGATCGATACGGTCCGTCAGCAGGGCAAGGACGGCGAGGCATCCCTCGTCGTCGTCACCCACCGAGCGGCCGACGCGGCCCTGTCGTCGACCGTCGGGGCACTGCGCGAGCTGGACACCGTTCGCGGTGTCGCCAGCATCATGCGGGTCGAAGGGGAGTAAAGGAACCCATGTCTGCCAATTCCACCGTGACCACGACAAGCCGTCAGTGGCGCGGAATCATCGAGGAATACCGTGACCGGCTCCCGGTCAGCGACACGACCGAGGTCGTCACCCTCCGGGAGGGCGGCACCCCCCTGGTACCGGCTCAGGTGCTCTCCGAGCGCACCGGCTGCGAGGTGCACCTCAAGGTCGAGGGTGCCAACCCCACCGGGTCGTTCAAGGACCGCGGGATGACGATGGCCATCACCCGGGCGAAGGAGGAGGGCGCCAAGGCGGTCATCTGCGCCTCCACCGGCAACACCTCCGCGTCGGCCGCCGCGTACGCGGTGCGGGCCGGCATGGTCTGCGCGGTGCTCGTCCCGCAGGGCAAGATCGCCCTCGGCAAGATGGGCCAGGCGCTGGTGCACGGCGCGAAGATCCTTCAGATCGACGGAAATTTCGACGACTGCCTGACGCTGGCGCGCGGTCTGTCCGAGAAGTACCCGGTCGCACTTGTGAACTCCGTTAACCCGGTGCGCATCGAGGGCCAGAAGACCGCCGCCTTCGAAATCGTCGACATGCTCGACGACGCGCCCGACATCCATGTGCTGCCCGTCGGCAACGCCGGCAACATCACCGCGTACTGGCGCGGCTACAAGGAGTACGCCGCCGACGGCATCTCCTCGCACACCCCGCGGATGTGGGGCTTCCAGGCCTCCGGCAGCGCGCCGATCGTGCGCGGAGAGGTCGTCAAGGACCCGCACACCATCGCCACCGCGATCCGGATCGGCAACCCCGCCTCGTGGGAGTTCGCCGAGCAGGCCCGGGACGAGTCCGGCGGCTTCATCGACGAGGTGACGGACCGTCAAATCCTCGCCGCCTACCGCCTGCTGGCCGCCCAGGAGGGTGTGTTCGTGGAGCCCGCCTCGGCTGCTTCCGTCGCCGGTCTGCTCAAGGCCGCCGAGCAGGGCAAGGTCGACCCGGGCCAGAAGATCGTCTGCACGGTCACCGGCAACGGCCTCAAGGACCCGGACTGGGCGGTGGCCGGAGCGCCGCAGCCGGTCACGGTCCCGATCGACGCGGACGTCGCGGCCGAGCACCTCGGCCTCGCGTAGCGCGTACGGAGCCACGGGCAGGTCCTGCCCGTACGGCGTGGGGTGCGGGGCGGCAGACGCCCCGCCACCCCTGTCCAGCAAAGTGTGCAAAGGCTGCAAAGGTCGGGGAAGGCAGTCTCGGGGCACAGGATGGCGGCGACACGCATCGTGCGCCTCCTGTGCGCCCTATGTCGCCACAGAACCTTCCTTCGATAGGCTGGAGCCAACTCCCCTCCCCACGGCATAACGCAGTGGTGTGCAGGGCAAGTCAGAACAGACCCCATGAGCCGGCCGGGCGCCTCGGCGCCGCGGTGTTCTGGGGCAGTACCGCAGCATCAATCAAGGAGAGTCATCGAGCGATGGCCGGTCCCGCGTTCCGCGCCGCCGCCGTCCGGGTGCGCACCCCCGCTACCAGCGCCAATCTCGGTCCCGGCTTCGATGCCCTGGGTCTGTCCTTGGGGCTGTACGACGATGTCGTGGTGCGGGTCGCCGACTCCGGTCTGCATGTCGACATCGCAGGTGAGGGGGCCGACACCCTCCCGCGCGACGAGAGCCACCTGCTCGTACGGTCCCTGCGCACGGCCTTCGAGGTGCTCGGCGGGCAGCCGCGCGGCCTGGAAATCGTCTGCGCCAACCGCATTCCGCACGGCCGCGGCCTGGGGTCGTCCTCGGCCGCCATCTGCGCCGGCATCGTCGCCGCCCGCGCCGTGACCATAGGCGCCGAGCAGAAGCTCGACGACGCCGCGCTGCTGGAGCTGGCCACCGAGATCGAGGGCCACCCCGACAATGTCGCCGCCTGTCTGCTGGGCGGATTCACGCTGGCCTGGATGGATACCGGATCCGCGCGGGCGATCCGGATGGATCCCGCCGAATCCATCGTTCCGGTGGTCTTCGTGCCCGGGAAGCCGGTGCTGACCGAGACCGCCCGCGGACTGCTGCCGCGTACCGTTCCGCATGTGGACGCCGCGGTCAACGCCGGCCGTGCCGCACTGCTCGTCGAGGCCCTGACCAGGCGCCCCGAGCTGCTGCTTGCCGCGACCGAGGACCGACTTCACCAGGAATACCGCGCCCCCGCGATGCCGGAGAGCGTGGCCCTGGTGAACCGACTGCGCGCGGACGGCGTCCCTGCAGTCATCTCCGGTGCGGGCCCGACGGTGCTCGCGCTGGTCGAAGAGGCCGCGGCCGACAAGGTCGCGGCGCTGGCGGGAGAGGGGTGGGCGGCCAACCGGCTGACCCTCGATGCGGCGGGCACCAGTGTGCTGCCGCTCGCCGGGTGATCACACGGAGTGATCGACGATTGCCGGTCTTAGAGAGGGGGAATGTTTGTTGGATCCGGTAGTGTTAACCTCAAGTCAGTACTCGACGCCAGTGTGGCGCGGTGCTTCGTGTCCCCCATCGGGACCACTTTCTTCCGGGAGCCTCCCAAACTGCTTGGAGCAATGGCCTGAGCAGTAGTGAGCACGCTCCGGAATTCGGCGTGACGAAGTCTCTCTGTTTCGCTCGCCGGAACCATGAATTGATCTTTCCGCCGTATCCGGCGGGACCACCGCCCCGGCTCCGGTCCGAAAGACCGAAGGACCACAGCCGGACAGCACAACCGGTCGCCGAGCCAGACAGGCCGACGCCCGCTCCAGGGAAGGACCCTTCGTGAGCGACACCACCGATCTGATGGGCGTGCGCACCGATGGCAGTGCCACCGCGCCCGCCACGGACGCTCCCGCCGCGCCTGCCACCGGTGCTGCCCCAGCCTCCCGGCGACGCCGTTCCGGTACCGGCCTTGACGGCATGGTCCTGGCGGAGCTGCAGCAGGTTGCCTCCGGCCTCGGCATCAAGGGCACCGCGCGGATGCGCAAGAGCCAGCTGATCGAGGTCATCAAGGAGAAGCAGGCCGGCGGCTCGGGTGCCGCGGCCAAGGCCGACGCGCCCGCCGACACCGAGACCAAGCCCAAGCGCCGTACGACCTCCAAGGCCCGCACCGGCGACGACGGCGCGGAGCGGCCTGCCGCCAAGGCCGCCAAGGCTGAAAAGGCCGAGAAGGCCGCGGCCCAGCAGCAGATCGAGATCCCCGGCCAGCCGGTGAGCGACGAGCAGCCGGCCGGCGAGCGCCGCCGGCGCCGGGCCACCGCCGCCGCGGGCAGCCCCGAGGCCGCTTCCGGCGACCTCAAGACCGACACCCAGGTCGAAGCGAGGACCGACACGACGACAGCCAAGGCGGACGCCAAGGCCGAGTCCGCGGTCGCCACGCAGGACACCGGCGAGGGCCGGCAGGCCAAGACCGGTGAGCGTCAGGACCGCGGCGAGCGCCAGGACCGCGGCCCGAAGGGCGACCGCGGGGACCGCGGCCAGCGCGGCCAGCGTGACCGTGACCGTGACCGTGACCGCCGCAAGGGCGACGCGGGCGACGGCGGCGGCCAGGGCGGAAACCGCCAGCGTGACCGCCGTGCCGAGGACGAGGACGACTTCGAGGGCGGCCGCCGTGGCCGTCGTGGCCGCTACCGCGACCGCCGCGGCCGCCGCGGTGGCCGCGAGGAGTTCGGCAACGAGCCGCAGGTCTCCGAGGACGACGTCCTGATCCCCGTCGCGGGCATCCTCGACATCCTCGACAACTACGCGTTCATCCGGACCTCCGGCTACCTGCCCGGTCCGAACGACGTGTACGTCTCGCTCGCCCAGGTCCGCAAGAACGGTCTGCGCAAGGGTGACCACGTCACCGGCGCGGTCCGCCAGCCCAAGGACGGCGAGCGGCGCGAGAAGTTCAACGCGCTGGTCCGGCTGGACACCGTCAACAGCGTGGCGCCCGAACAGGGCCGCCAGCGCGCGGAGTTCGGGAAGCTGACGCCGCTCTACCCGCAGGAGCGGCTGCGCCTGGAAGGCGAGTCGGGCGGCCTGACGACCCGGATCATCGACCTGGTCGCGCCGATCGGCAAGGGTCAGCGTGGTCTGATCGTGGCCCCGCCGAAGACCGGCAAGACCATGATCATGCAGGCGGTCGCCAACGCGATCACCCGCAACAACCCCGAGTGCCACCTGATGGTCGTCCTCGTCGACGAGCGGCCCGAAGAGGTCACCGACATGCAGCGGTCGGTCAAGGGCGAGGTCATCTCCTCGACCTTCGACCGCCCGGCCGAGGACCACACCACCGTCGCCGAGCTGGCCATCGAGCGGGCCAAGCGGCTCGTCGAGCTGGGTCATGACGTGGTCGTCCTGCTGGACTCCATCACCCGTCTGGGCCGCGCGTACAACCTCGCTGCCCCCGCCTCCGGCCGCATCCTGTCCGGTGGTGTCGACTCGACCGCGCTCTACCCGCCGAAGCGCTTCTTCGGTGCCGCGCGCAACATCGAGGACGGCGGTTCGCTGACCATCCTGGCCACCGCGCTGGTCGAGACCGGCTCGCGGATGGACGAGGTGATCTTCGAGGAGTTCAAGGGCACCGGCAACCTGGAGCTCAAGCTCGACCGCAAGCTCGCCGACAAGCGCATCTTCCCGGCGGTGGACGTCGACGGGTCCGGTACCCGTAAGGAAGAGATCCTGATGGGCAGCGACGAGCTGAGCGTCGTCTGGAAGCTCCGCCGGGTGCTGCACGCGCTGGACCAGCAGCAGGCCATCGAGCTGCTGCTGGACAAGATGAAGCAGACGAAGTCCAACGCGGAGTTCCTGCTCCAGATCCAGAAGACCACGCCGGGTATGGGCGGCAACGGCAACGACTGACGCCCGTAGCGACACACCCGAAGCCCTCCTCGCCCCTGTGGTGAGGAGGGCTTCGTGCTGCCCGCGTACCGCGGCCGTCCGGTGTGACCTGCGCCGCCCGCGGGCCCAGCCCGCCTGAGACGTTTCGCACAGGATCGCCGCCCGACCGCTGGATCCGGCCATGGCTGAAAACGGGTCGAAACCCCAGGTGAGAAGGACGGGAGCGGTGCACCGGCGCGCACCGGCGGCTCGTTTTTCTAAGAAAGGACTCATATTGCGCTGTGCAACCCTTCCGGTCGACCTCCCGTCTGACAAGGCGCAACAGCCGTGACAGCACGGAACACGGTGACGGCGAGGGGTAGCAGAGACAACGAGGACTGAGGAGCAGATGGCGGACAGCAACGGGACCAATACGGCCGGAAGCCGTGCCCGCGGCATACGGGCCACGGGCCGCCGGCGCAAGAGTCCGACCCGACGCCGCCGGGCCCTGACCATCGGCCTGTGCGCGGTGGTCAGCGCCGTACTGCTCGGTGGAGCGGGACTCGGCTACGTCTACTTCAAGCTCAACGGCAACCTCAAGGGCGTTGACATCAACGCCGCCCTCGGCCGCGACCGGCCGAAAAACGTCGACAACGGCTCGATGGACATCCTCGTGATGGGGTCCGACTCCCGGGCCGGCAAGAACGGGAAGTACGGCCGGGACGAGGGTGGCGCGCGCTCCGACACCGCGATGGTCCTGCACGTCTACAAGGGCCACAAGAAGGCCAGCGTCGTGAGCATCCCCCGCGACACCATGATCAAGCGGCCCGACTGCACCAAGGACGGCAAGGACGTCCCCGGTTCGCAGCGGGCGATGTTCAACACCGCCTACGAGGTCGGCGGCCCGGCCTGCGCCGTCAAGACCGTCGAGTCGATCAGCGGAATCCGTATGGACCACTTCATCGAGGTCGACTTCACGGGCTTCAAGAAGCTCATCGACGCGCTGGGCGGTGTGGAGATCACCACCACCAAGGCGATCGACGACGACAACAGTCATCTGCATCTGAAGCCCGGCAAGCACACCCTCGACGGCGAGGACTCGCTCGGTCTCGTACGGACCCGGCACGGCGTCCCCGGAGGCGACGGCAGCGACCTGGGCCGCATCCAACTGCAGCAGACCTTCATCAAGGCCCTGATGAACCAGGTCAAGAACGTCGGGGTGCTGACCAACCCCGCCAAGCTCTACGACGTCGCCGACACCGCCACCAAGGCCATCACCACCGACACCGACCTCAACTCGGTCGGCGAGCTGACCGGGCTGGCCAAGAGCCTGGGCGGCATCGGGTCGGACAACATCGACATGGTGACGCTGCCGGTGGCGTACGACAAGATCGACCCGGACCGGGTGCTGCCGATGGCCGAGCAGAGCAAGCAGGTCTGGGACGCACTGGAGAAGGACACGGACATTCCCAAGTCCGCGATCAAGGACTCCGCAGGTGACAAGGGCGGCACGGACACCTACGTGCACTAGGGCCCGGCCGGTGGATCAGGCCCGTCCCGGCGCCGGGGCCGGTGGGGGAATAGTTGCGGACGTACCCCGGTTTTGGGAGATACGGCGAGTCCTGGCAGACTGGACCGTCGGCCCCGGTTCACGTGACGCAATCCGCAGCACGACCCGGTGCACTCCCGAACCTAGGAGAATCCCTTGAAGCGCGACATCCACCCGGAGTACGTCGAGACCCAGGTCAGCTGCACCTGTGGCGCGTCGTTCACCACCCGTAGCACCGTTGCCGGCGGCAGCATCCGCGCCGACATCTGCTCCGAGTGCCACCCGTTCTACACGGGCAAGCAGAAGATCATGGACACGGGCGGCCGCGTGGCCCGCTTCGAGGCCCGCTTCGGCAAGGCTGCGGCTGCCAAGAAGTAGCGACCCGCAAGGCGCCGGTCTCCGGTCGCCCCTGTCCAGGGGGTGACCGGACCGGCGTCTTTATTTGCCGGGGGTCTGGGGCCCGCGGCCAAGACGCACATGACGCAGCCCCCAGACCCCGCAGCGTCGTCACAGGCCCGGTAGCCACAGCCAGCAGAGGAACCCAAGATGTTCGAGGCGGTCGAGGAACTGATCGGCGAGCACGCCGATCTTGAGAAGCGGCTGGCCGACCCCGCGGTCCACGCCGACCAGCGCGAGGCCACGCGGCTCAACAAGCGCTACTCCGAGCTGACCCCGATCATCACGACGTACCGCTCCTGGAAGCAGACCGGCGACGACATGGAGACCGCGCGCGAACTCGCCGCGGACGACCCGGACTTCGCCGACGAGGTCAAGGAACTCGACGTCCAGCGCGAGCACCTCACCGAGAAGCTGCGGCTGCTGCTCGTGCCCCGCGACCCCAGCGACGACAAGGACGTCATCCTGGAGGTCAAGGCCGGCGAGGGCGGCGAGGAGTCCGCGCTGTTCGCCGGCGACCTGCTGCGGATGTATCTGCGCTACGCCGAGCGGGCCGGCTGGAAGACCGAGATCCTCGAAGCCAACGAGTCCGACCTCGGTGGCTACAAGGACGTCCAGGTCGCCGTGAAGACCAAGGGCGGGGGCGGCGCGACCGAGCCCGGCCAGGGCGTCTGGGCGCGGCTGAAGTACGAGGGCGGGGTGCACCGCGTGCAGCGGGTGCCCGCCACCGAGTCGCAGGGCCGTATCCACACCTCCGCGGCCGGTGTGCTGGTCACGCCCGAGGCCGAGGAGGTCGAGGTCGAGATCGGCCCCAACGACCTGCGGATCGACGTCTACCGCTCCTCGGGCCCCGGCGGCCAGTCCGTCAACACCACCGACTCCGCGGTCCGCATCACGCACCTGCCCACCGGCATCGTCGTCTCCTGCCAGAACGAGAAGAGCCAGCTCCAGAACAAGGAGCAGGCGCTGCGCATCCTCCGCTCGCGGCTGCTGGCCGCCGCCCAGGAGGAGGCCGAGCGTGAGGCGTCGGACGCCCGGCGCAGCCAGGTGCGAACGGTCGACCGCTCGGAGCGCATCCGCACGTACAACTTCCCGGAAAACCGCATTTCGGACCACCGGGTCGGCTTCAAGGCGTACAACTTGGACCAGGTGCTCGACGGCGAGCTCGACCCGGTCATCCAGGCGTGCGTCGACGCCGACTCGGCCGCCAAGCTCGCCGCCGCACAGTAGGACCGCAACACCGTAGGACCCGCAACACCCGTAGGACCCGTAATACCCGCAAGACCCTGTACGTACCGGCTGGAGGAAGAGCGTGAACCTGCTGCTCGCCGAGGTGGCCCAGGCCACCCAGCGGCTGGCCGACGCCGGCGTGCCCTCTCCGCGCTTCGACGCGGAGGAGCTCGCCGCGCATGTGCACGGGGTCAAGCGGGGCGAACTGCACGCGGTCCCCGACGCGGACTTCGACGCCCGCTACTGGGAGGCCGTCGCCCGCCGCGAGGCGCGCGAGCCGCTCCAGCACATCACCGGCCGCGCCTTCTTCCGCTACCTCGAACTCGCCGTCGGGCCAGGGGTGTTCGTGCCCCGCCCGGAGACCGAGTCGGTGGTCGGCTGGGCGATAGACGCGGTGCGCGCCATGGACGTCGTCGAACCGCTGATCGTCGACCTGTGCACCGGCTCGGGCGCCATCGCGCTCGCCCTGGCGCAGGAGGTGCCGCGCTCGCGGGTGCACGCCGTGGAGCTGTCCGAAGAGGCCCTGCAGTACGCCCGCAAGAACGTCGAGGGGTCCCGCGTCGTTCTCCATCACGGCGATGCGCTGACCGCGCTTCCCGAACTGGACGGGCAGGTCGACCTGGTCGTCTCCAACCCGCCGTACATCCCGCTGACCGAGTGGGAGTACGTCGCGCCTGAGGCACGCGACCACGACCCCCAGCTCGCGCTGTTCTCGGGCGAGGACGGCCTGGACACCATCCGGGGCATCGAGCGGACCGCACACCGCCTGCTGCGGCCCGGCGGCGTCGTCGTCATCGAGCACGCCGACACCCAGGGCGGCCAGGTGCCGTGGATCTTCACCGAGGAGCGGGGCTGGGCGGATGCGGCCGACCACCCCGACCTGAACAAGAGGCCCCGCTTCGCCACCGCGCGCCGGGCGACGCCATGACGCGCACCACTGCCGTAACCGAAGCGTCCGACGCTTCCGATGTATCCGTTCCGCACGAGGAGGTTCGCTAATGGCACGGCGATACGACTGCAGCGACGCGACCGACCGCGCGACCGGTCTGCGCGAGGCCGCCTCGGCCGTCCGCCGCGGCGAGCTGGTCGTGCTGCCGACCGACACCGTCTACGGCGTCGGTGCGGACGCCTTCAGCGCCGAGGCCGTCAGCGACCTGCTGGAGGCCAAGGGGCGCGGGCGCGGTATGCCCACCCCGGTCCTTGTCGGATCCCCGAACACCCTGCACGGCCTGGTCACCGACTTCTCCGAGCTGGCCTGGGAGCTGGTCGACGCCTTCTGGCCCGGCGCGCTGACCCTCGTCGCCAACCACCAGCCGTCGCTGACCTGGGACCTGGGCGAGACCCGCGGCACGGTCGCGGTACGGATGCCGCTGCACCCCGTCGCGATCGAACTGCTCACCGACTTCGGCCCGATGGCCGTCTCCAGCGCCAACCTCACCGGCCACCCCTCCCCGCAGGACTGCGACGCCGCGCAGGAGATGCTCGGCGACTCGGTCTCCGTCTACCTCGACGGCGGCCCGACGCCCGCCGCCGTACCGTCCTCGATCGTCGATGTCACCGGAAAGGTCCCGGTGCTGCTGCGGGAGGGCGCGATCAGTGCGGAAGAGCTGCGCAAGGTGGTACCCGAGCTTGAGGTGGCCAATTGATGGCGCCCCTAGGGCGTGGCATAGCGGGACCAGGCGATGAACCCCTCCTCCCCCCGGCACCCCTCTTCCGGATCCTCCACGTCAGCACCGGCAACGTCTGCCGCTCGCCGATCACCGAGCGGCTGCACCGCCATGCCCTGGAACTGCGGCTCGGCGAGGCGCAGAGCGGCGGGCTGCTCGTGGAGAGCGCCGGCACCTGGGGCCACGAAGGCGCCCCCATGGAGGCCCACGCCGCGACGGTGTGCAGCGACTACGGCGCCGACCCGGGCGGGTTCATCGGCCGTGAGCTGCTGGACGAGCACGTCATCCGCGCCGACCTGGTGCTGACCGCGACCCGCGACCACCGCGCCCAGGTCATCTCGATGGGGCACTCCGCGGGACTGCGCACGTTCACGCTCAAGGAGTTCAACCGCCTGGTGCGGGCCATAGACCCCGCCACGCTGCCCGAGCCCGACCCGGAGCTGCCGGACGGCGGCCTGGTCGAGCGCGCCCGCGCGCTGGTCGGCGCCGCCGCCGCGCTGCGCGGCTGGCTGCTCGCGCCGAACCCGGAGTCCGACGAGGTCCACGACCCGTACGGCGCGCCCATCACCTTCTTCCGCTCCATCGGCGACGAGATCAACCAGGCGCTCGACCCGGTGGTCACGGCCCTCACGGGACTGCCGGCACGCGCGTAGGGTCTGGGGACGTTTCCGGGGGGTCCGGGGGCCGTGCGGCGCAGCCGTGGGAATCGCTTCCCCGGAAGCCACGAGCCGCCGCGCCCGATCGCGCCGCCGCGCCTACATTGGGACTACGTCCCCGTACGAGGCCCGGAGCAAGCGATGCCCGCTACCACCGCGTCACCCCGCAGCACCGCCTCATCCCACAGCGACCCCGACGCCACCGCCACCGAACCCGCCGGGGCCGAGACGATCGAGGACCGGGCGCGGGCGGCCGCCCGCGACGGCACCCAGCCGGCCGGTGTCCCCGACTTCGCCGCCCTCCTCTGCCAGGACCCCGAGATCGCCGGTGTGCTGCTCGGCGAGAGCGCCCGCCAGAGCGACGGCCTCCAGCTGATCGCCGCGGAGAACTTCACCTCGCCCGCGGTCCTCGCTGCCCTCGGCTCCCCGCTCGGCAACAAGTACGCCGAGGGATATCCGGGCGCCCGGCACCACGGCGGGTGCGAGATCGTCGACCTCGCCGAGCGGATCGCCGTCGAACGCGCCAAGGCCCTTTTCGGCGCCGAACACGCCAACGTCCAGGCCCACTCCGGGTCTTCGGCCGTACTGGCCGCCTACGCCGCCCTGCTGCGCCCCGGTGACACCGTCCTGGCGATGTCCCTGCCACACGGCGGGCACCTCACCCACGGATCGCCCGCCAACTTCTCCGGCCGCTGGTTCGACTTCGCCGGGTACGGCGTCGACGAGGAGTCCGGGCTCCTCGATTACGGCGCGATCCGCGCGCTCGCCCTGGAGCGCCGGCCCAAGGCCATCGTCTGCGGCTCGATCTCCTATCCGCGGCACGTGGACTACGCCGCGTTCCGCGATATCGCGGACGAGACCGGTGCCTATCTGATCGCGGATGTGGCGCACCCCATGGGGCTGATCGCCGGGGGAGCGGCGCCCAGTCCCGTCCCGTACGCCGATGTGGTGTGTGCCACCACCCACAAGGTGCTGCGGGGGCCGCGCGGCGGGATGATCCTGTGCGGCGCGAGGCTGGCCGAGCGGATCGACCGGGCGGTGTTCCCCTTCACCCAGGGGGGAGCCCAGATGAACGCGGTCGCCGCGAAGGCCGTCGCCTTCGGTGAGGCCGCCACCCCCGCCTTCAGCGCGTACGCCCATCAGGTGACGGCGAATGCCCGCGCGCTCGCCCAGGCGCTGGCCGAGCAGGGGCTGACGATCACCACCGGCGGTACCGACACCCATCTGATCACCGCGGACACCGCACCCCTCGGCCTGGACGCGCGGACCGCCCGGGGGCGGCTGGCGGCGGCCGGGATCGTGCTGGACACCTGCGCGCTGCCGTGCGAAGCAGCCGAGGAGGGCAGTCCGGGGGTTGCCGGCCTCGCCGCGCGCAGGACCGGTATCCGGCTGGGCACCGCCGCGGTGACGACCCAGGGGATGGGAGAGGGCGAGATGCGCCGGATCGCCGAGCTGATCGGGGCGGCGCTGCGCGAGGAGGGCGGGACCCGCACGGAGACCGTCGCATTGGTCCACCGGTTCCCGCCTTATCCCGATCGCGGCTGACGGCTGGAACCGTTCCCGGACGGCTTGCGTCTTCCTCTGTATTCACGGCTGTATTCACGGCCCGAGGCCAGACACGCATATGGTGTGTGGCTGTGATGGCCAGCTATACCAATGGGGCAGCCCGTGCGTGAATACCTGCTGACGCTGTGCGTCACGGCCGCGGTGACCTACCTGCTGACCGGGCCGGTGCGGAAGTTCGCGATCGCGGCCGGTGCGATGCCGGAGATCCGCGCGCGTGATGTGCACCGCGAGCCGACACCGCGGCTCGGCGGGATCGCGATGTTCGGCGGGCTGTGCGCGGGTCTCCTGGTCGCCTCGCACCTGACGAACCTGAAGAGCGTCTTCGAGCATTCCGACGAGCCGAAGGCGCTGCTCTCCGGCGCCGCCCTCATCTGGATCCTCGGTGTGCTGGACGACAAGTGGGGCGTGGACGCGCTGGTCAAGCTCGGTGGCCAGATGATCGCCGCGGGTGTGATGGTCCTCCAGGGGCTGACGATCCTGTGGATCCCGGTCCCCGGCGTCGGTACCGTCTCGCTGACCCCGATGCAGGGCACGCTGCTGACCGTCGCGCTGGTCGTGATCACCATCAATGCGGTGAATTTCGTCGACGGTCTGGACGGGCTGGCCTCCGGCATGGTGTGCATCGCCGCCGCGGCCTTCTTCATGTACGCGTACCGGATGTGGTTCGGCTACGGCATCGAGGCGGCCGCGCCCGCAACGCTGTTCTCGGTCGTTCTGATGGGCATGTGCCTGGGCTTCCTGCCGCACAACATGCACCCGGCGCGGATCTTCATGGGCGACTCGGGGTCGATGCTGATCGGCCTGGTGATGGCCGCCGGCGCGGTCTCGGTGACCGGCCAGGTCGACCCGGACCTGCTGGGCCAGAAGGCCGGTGGTCTCCGTGAGGCCACGCACGCGATGGTGCCGGTCTACATTCCGCTGCTGCTGCCGCTGACCGTTATCGCGGTTCCGGTCGCCGACCTGATCCTGGCGATCGTGCGGCGTACGTGGAACGGCCAGTCGCCGTTCGCCGCCGACCGGGGGCACCTCCACCACCGGCTGCTGGAGATCGGTCACTCGCACAGCCGCGCGGTGCTGATCATGTACTTCTGGTCGGCGCTGATCGCCTTCGGCGCGGTCGCCTATTCCGTGAACAACGCCAGCATGTGGATCGTGCTGGGCATCGTGCTGCTGAGCGCGGTGGGTCTGGTGCTGCTCCTGCTGCCGCGCTTCACGCCGCGGGCCCCGCGCTGGGCGGAGTGGATGGTTCCGCCGCGCTACCGCAGGGTCGTACGCGAGCCGGTGGCGGGTGCCGAGGGGGCGGACGGCGAGAGCACGGTGAGCGTGGGCGGGCAGGCCGGCGACGCGGAGCCCGAGCAGGTCCCCGGGGGCCTCCATGGTGCCACCGCGATCGGCGACCGGTCACGCTTCGTGGACCGCCGTAAGGCGGACAGTCATCGCTGAACCGGCGGTACGACCGGCACGTCGCGTGTCTCGAACCGGGGCGGTTGACCTCATACCAGACAAATGTCGAGCCGTCAGTGCACCAACGCGCACGTTCACGCTCAGGTGTGACAGGTAGCACACGAACCAGGTAAAGACCTCATCAAATAGTTTGTGATACCGTTCACGAAACCCGGCGGCAGAGCCGAAGGACCGTAGTGCGACGGCCCTTTGGGCTCAGGTTCAACCTCACGCCGGGTTTACGCTCGTCCCTGACGACACCACCCCCACCCCTTGCCGGAGCGCCGCTATGCAGTCGAATGACGCCCGACTACTCCTTCACGCCGTTGTGCCCACACTCGCCATCGGCGTCGTCGCCGTTTCCGTGAGTGCTGTGGTCGCAGGCGTGCCAGGAGCGATCGGCGCCGTCGTCGGCACCGCGCTGGTGGTGCTCGTGATGGGCGCCGGGCTCGCCGTCCTGCAACACACCGCGCGGAGTTATCCGCAGCTGTTCCAGATGATGGGGCTGCTGCTCTACACGGTGCAGATCCTGCTTGTCGCGGTCTTCTTGATGGTGTTCCAGGACACCACGCTCTTCGACACGAAGGCATTCGCGTTCACTTTGCTGGGCGCCACCCTCGTATGGATCGCGGCACAGACCCGTGGTCATATGAAGGCAAAGATTCTGTACGTGGACCCCGACTCCGCAGACGCCAAGAAGGCGGAGACGGCGGGGTCGCCGACGTGACACGTAGGGCCGGAATAAATGCCCTCATGCGGGCCTGCTATCGTCCGGTGCCAACTGCGGCACAGATGGCGCAGGCGGCTGAGCTCCCGAGTTCCACGCGATGGAACGGGCAGTTCTCGCGGCCGATGCCTGTGATCCGGCCCGGCCCAGCGTCGGCCCGCCGCCCCCAAATCCGTAAGACCAGTCCAGTGCCGCACCGTGGCTCAACGCCGCGCCGACACAACGAGGTTGCCGTACCCATGCGCCACGCTGAAGGAGCTCGCGGTGAGTGCTGAAACGATGCTCGCCTTCGAGACCGACTGCCACATCTTTTCCGGGTGCGGCTTCCCTGCTCCCGGGCTTCATTCGTTCGTCTTTGAGCCGCTGTTCACCATCAACGGCTTCGAGTTCAACAAGGTCATGCTGCTGGCACTGCTCAGCACCGTCGTGGTCGTGTGGTTCTTCTGGGCGGCGTTCGGCAAGGCCAAGGTGGTCCCGGGCAAACTGCAGATGATCGGCGAAGCGGGTTATGACTTCGTGCGCCGCGGGATCGTCTACGACGCGCTCGGGAAAAAGGAGGGCGAGAAGTACGTCCCCTTCATGGTCGCGCTGTTCTTCTTCGTCTGGATCATGAACATCTGGTCGATCGTCCCGATCGCCCAGTTCCCGGTGACGTCGATCATCGCCTTCCCGGCCGGTCTCGCCGGCATCGTCTACGTCACGTGGGTCACCCTGACCTTCAAGAGGCACGGCTTCGTCGGCGCGCTGAAGAACTTCAGCGGCTACGACAAGTCGCTCGGCGCGGTCCTGCCGATGCTGATCGTCATCGAGCTTCTCTCGAACCTGATCATCCGGCCCTTCACTCACGCGGTCCGGCTCTTCGCGAACATGTTCGCCGGCCACCTCCTGCTGCTGATGTTCACGATCGCCACCTGGTACCTGCTGAACGGATTCGGCGTGGTCTACGCCGGCGCCTCGTTCATCATGACCATCCTGCTGACCGCGTTCGAGCTGTTCATCCAGGCCGTCCAGGCGTACGTCTTCGTGCTCCTGACCGCGAACTACCTCCAGGGCGCGCTCGCCGAGCACCACTGAGCCCTGATTCCCCAGCCCCTATAGACGCCCGGTGGCCAACCCCCACCGGTCCGTGAAAGAGAAGGAAGTAACGGCATGTCCGCTGCTCTCGAGACTGTCAACCTCGCCGCCGGTGTCACCGGCAACCTCGGCTCGATCGGTTACGGCCTCGCCGCGATCGGCCCCGGCGTCGGCGTCGGCATCATCTTCGGTAACGGCACCCAGGCCCTCGCCCGTCAGCCCGAGGCTGCCGGCCTGATCCGCACCAACCAGATCATGGGTTTCGCCTTCTGTGAGGCGCTCGCCCTGATTGGCATCGTCATGGGCTTCCTCTTCAAGGCCTGACGGACTGCTGCAATCACCGACAGACGGAAGGCATTGATGTGAACGCCCTGGGCTTCAACATGGCGGCGGAGGTTCCTGAGAACCCCCTGATCCCGCCGATTCCAGAGCTTGTCATCGGCCTGATCGCCTTCTTCATCGTCTTCGCCTTCCTCGCCAAGAAGCTTCTCCCGAACATCAACAAGGTTCTGGACGAGCGCCACGCGGCGATCGAAGGCGGGATGAAGAAGGCCGATGACGCGATGGCCGAGGCGCAGCAGGTGCTCGACGAGTACCGGACGCAGCTCGCCGACGCCCGCCATGAGGCCGCGCGACTGCGCCAGGAGGCGCAGGAGCAGGGCGCGACCCTCATCGCCGAGATGCGCGCCGAGGGCCAGCGGCAGCGTGAAGAGATCATCGCTGCCGGTCACGCCCAGATCGAGGCCGACCGTAAGGCGGCCGCGCAGTCGCTGCGTCAGGACGTGGGCAAGCTCGCCACCGACCTGGCCGGCAAGCTCGTCGGCGAGTCCCTTGAGGACCACGCCCGGCAGAGCCGGACCATCGACCGCTTCCTCGACGAGATCGAGGCCCAGGCGGCGTCGGACGCGACGAAGGCTGAGGCCGGCCGATGAACGGAGCGAGCCGCGAGGCACTCGCCTCCGCACGCGAGCGTTTCGACGCGCTGACGGACGACACCTCCGTCGACGCGGCGAAGCTCGCCGAGGAGCTGGCTGCCGTCACCGCTCTGCTCGACCGCGAGGCGTCGCTGCGTCGGGTCCTGACCGACCCGGCGCAGGCCGGCGAGGCGCGAGCCGAGCTGGCCGGGCGGCTGCTCGGCAACCAGGTCGGCGGCCCGGCCCTCGAACTGGTCACCGGCATGGTCCGCTCCCGCTGGTCGCGTTCGCGCGACCTGCCGGACGCGATCGAGGAGCTGTCCTACAGCGCCGAGCTCGTCGTGGCGCAGCGGGCCGGCAGGCTCGACGACGTCGAGGACGAGGTGTTCCGGTTCGGCCGGATCGTCGCCTCGGCCGGGGAGCTGCGCAGGGCGCTGACCGACCAGAACGCGACGGTCGCCGCCAAGACGGAGCTGCTGCACTCGCTGCTGGGCGGCCGGGCCAACCCGGTCACCGAGCGGCTGGTGATCCGTCTCGTCGGACACCCGAGGGGCCGTAGCCTGGAAGCAGGGCTCGACGCCCTCGCCAAGCTCGCGGCGAGCCGCCGGGGCCGGACGATCGCGGTGGTCACCTCCGCGGTGCCCCTCAGTGAAGGGCAGCGGGAGCGCCTCGGTGCTGCGCTGACCGAGCTGTACGGACGGCAGATCCACCTGAACCTCGACGTGGACCCCGAGGTCCTCGGCGGGCTCCAGGTCCGGGTCGGCGACGAGGTCATCAACGGGACCATCGCGGAGCGCCTCGACGAGGCGTCCCGGCGGATGGCCGGCTGACCCAGCCACCAACTCAAGAGCTGCACAACCGGCGGTCGGACGCCGGGCCAGCCGGCCGGACCGAGAGGTCCGGCTGCGGTCCGGAAGAAGCCCCGGCGACACAGCACAAGCATGACGGCGGCCCGAGTTGGGCCGTAAGCGGAAACCCCCTGAGGGGCACCCCCTCAGACACCCGCAAGTAACTTCGGGCCCAACAAGGAGAGCAGGGAACCCAGATGGCGGAGCTCACGATCCGGCCGGAGGAGATCCGGGACGCGCTGGAGAACTTCGTCCAGGCGTACAAGCCGGACGCGGCCTCGCGCGAAGAGGTCGGCACGGTCAGCGAGGCCGGTGACGGCATCGCGAAGGTCGAGGGACTTCCCTCGGCGATGGCGAACGAGCTGCTGAAGTTCGAGGACGGCACGCTCGGTCTTGCGCTGAACCTGGAAGAGCGCGAGATCGGTGCAGTGGTCCTCGGCGAGTTCAGTGGCATCGAGGAGGGCCAGCCGGTGCAGCGCACCGGTGAGGTGCTCTCGGTCGCCGTGGGCGAGGGCTACCTCGGCCGCGTGGTCGACCCGCTGGGCAACCCGATCGACGGCCTCGGCGAGATCGAGTCCGAGGGTCGCCGCGCCCTGGAGCTGCAGGCTCCCGGCGTCATGGTCCGTAAGTCGGTCCACGAGCCGATGGAGACCGGCTACAAGGCCGTCGACGCGATGACCCCGATCGGCCGCGGCCAGCGCCAGCTGATCATCGGTGACCGCCAGACCGGCAAGACCGCCCTGGCCGTCGACACGATCATCAACCAGCGCGACAACTGGCGCTCGGGCGACCCGAAGAAGCAGGTCCGCTGCATCTACGTCGCCATCGGCCAGAAGGGCTCCACCATCGCGTCCGTGCGCGGTGCGCTGGAGGAGGCGGGCGCGCTTGAGTACACGACGATCGTCGCGGCTCCGGCGTCCGACCCGGCCGGCTTCAAGTACCTGGCCCCGTACACCGGTTCGGCCATCGGCCAGCACTGGATGTACCAGGGCAAGCACGTTCTGATCGTCTTCGACGACCTGTCGAAGCAGGCCGACGCCTACCGCGCCGTGTCCCTGCTGCTGCGCCGCCCGCCGGGCCGTGAGGCCTACCCGGGTGACGTCTTCTACCTGCACTCGCGTCTGCTGGAGCGCTGCGCGAAGCTCTCCGACGACCTGGGCGCCGGTTCGATGACGGGCCTCCCGATCGTCGAGACCAAGGCCAACGACGTGTCGGCGTTCATTCCGACCAACGTCATCTCCATCACCGACGGCCAGTGCTTCCTGGAGTCCGACCTGTTCAACGCCGGCCAGCGTCCGGCCCTGAACGTCGGTATCTCGGTCTCCCGTGTCGGTGGATCCGCCCAGCACAAGGCCATGCGGCAGGTCTCCGGCCGACTGCGTGTGGACCTCGCCCAGTACCGCGAGCTGGAGGCGTTCGCCGCCTTCGGTTCCGACCTGGACGCGGCCTCCAAGGCATCGCTGGAGCGCGGTAAGCGCATGGTCGAGCTGCTCAAGCAGAGCCAGTACGCGCCCTTCGCGACCGAGAACGAGGTCGTCTCCATCTGGGCCGGCACCACCGGCAAGATGGACGACGTCCCCGTCGAGGACATCCGCCGCTTCGAGGGGGAGCTTCTCGACTACCTGGGCCGGGAGAAGAAGGACCTGCTGACCAGCATTCGCGAGGGCGGCAAGATGTCCGACGACACCATCCAGGCGCTCACCGACTCCGTCGCCGCCTTCAAGCAGCAGTTCGAGACCTCGGACGGCAAGCTGCTCGGTGAGGACGCTCCGGTCAGCACCACCAAGTGACGACGGAAGGGACCTGATCCATGGGAGCCAAGCTCCGGGTCTACAAGCGTCGCATCCGCTCCGTCACCGCGACCAAGAAGATCACCAAGGCGATGGAGATGATCGCCGCCTCGCGCATCGTCAAGGCGCAGCGCAAGGTGGCGGCATCGACGCCGTACGCGAGTGAACTGACCCGCGCGGTGACAGCGGTTGCCACCGGTTCGACCACCAAGCACGCCCTGACCACCGAGGTGGACAACCCGACCCGTGCCGCGGTGCTGCTCATCACGAGCGACCGCGGTCTGGCCGGCGGCTACTCCTCGAACGCCATCAAGGCCGGTGAGCAGATCACCGAGCGGCTCAAGGCCGAGGGCAAGGAGGTCGACACCTACATCGTCGGCCGCAAGGGTGTCTCGTACTACGGCTTCCGTGAGCGCAAGGTCGCGGATTCGTGGACCGGCTTCACCGACAGCCCGACGTACGCGGACGCCAAGGCGGTCGCCGGACCGCTGATCGACGCCGTACAGAAGGACACGGCCGAGGGCGGCGTGGACGAACTCCACATCGTCTTCACCGAGTTCGTGTCGATGATGACGCAGACGGCGATCG
Organism: Streptomyces sp. NPDC050636; assembly: GCF_040654775.1. Lineage (NCBI taxonomy): Bacteria > Bacillati > Actinomycetota > Actinomycetes > Kitasatosporales > Streptomycetaceae > Streptomyces > Streptomyces sp. NPDC050636. Next base: position 62,449 of record NZ_JBFAIP010000007.1, on the reverse strand, counting down.
ATGATCGTCTGCTGCCGCTCAGCCTCGGCACGTCGGAGGCGGAGGAGTCGTCCAAGGGCGAGATCCTTCCGCTGTTCGACTTCGAGCCGTCGGCGGAGGACGTCCTGGACGCCCTGCTGCCGCGGTACGTCGAGTCGCGGATCTACAACGCACTCCTGCAGGCCGCCGCCTCCAAGCACGCCGCCACGCGCCGTGCGATGAAGTCGGCGACCGACAACGCAGAAGAGCTCATCAAGTCGCTCGCGCGGCTTGCCAACGCGGCCCGACAGGCCGAAATCACCCAGGAAATCAGCGAGATCGTCGGTGGCGCCAGTGCTCTGGCCGACGCGACCGCGGGGAGTGACTGACCACTATGACCACCACTGTTGAAACGGCCACGGCTACGGGCCGCGTCGCGCGGGTCATCGGCCCGGTCGTCGACGTGGAATTCCCCGTCGACGCGATGCCGGAGATCTACAACGCGCTGCACGTCGACATCGACGACCCGGCCGAGGCCGGCACGCGCAAGACGCTGACCCTTGAGGTCGCGCAGCACCTCGGCGAGGGCGTGGTCCGCGCCATCTCGATGCAGCCCACCGACGGCCTGGTCCGCCAGGCCCCGGTGACCAACACCGGGGCGGGCATCACCGTTCCGGTCGGCGACATCACCAAGGGCAAGGTGTTCAACACCCTCGGTGCGATCCTGAACGAGCCGGAGGCGGAGGCTCAGGTCACCGAGCGCTGGCCGATCCACCGCAAGGCCCCGGCCTTCGACCAGCTTGAGTCGAAGACCGAGATGTTCGAGACCGGCCTGAAGGTCGTCGACCTGCTGACCCCGTACGTCAAGGGCGGCAAGATCGGTCTGTTCGGTGGTGCGGGCGTCGGCAAGACCGTCCTCATCCAGGAAATGATCATGCGTGTGGCCAAGCTGCACGAGGGTGTTTCCGTGTTCGCCGGTGTCGGCGAGCGCACCCGTGAGGGCAACGACCTCATCGACGAGATGACGGACTCCGGCGTTCTGGACAAGACCGCGCTGGTCTTCGGCCAGATGGACGAGCCCCCGGGCACCCGTCTCCGCGTCGCGCTGGCCGGTCTGACCATGGCGGAGTACTTCCGCGATGTGCAGAAGCAGGACGTGCTGTTCTTCATCGACAACATCTTCCGCTTCACCCAGGCCGGTTCCGAGGTCTCCACCCTGCTGGGCCGGATGCCCTCCGCGGTCGGTTACCAGCCGAACCTGGCGGACGAGATGGGCCTCCTGCAGGAGCGCATCACCTCGACCCGTGGTCACTCGATCACCTCGATGCAGGCGATCTACGTCCCCGCGGACGACCTGACCGACCCGGCCCCGGCGACGACCTTCGCGCACCTCGACGCGACGACCGTGCTGTCGCGTCCGATCTCGGAGAAGGGCATCTACCCGGCGGTGGACCCGCTGGACTCGACGTCCCGCATCCTGGACCCGCGCTACATCGCGCAGGACCACTACGACGCGGCCCGTCGCGTCATCGGCATCCTGCAGAAGTACAAGGACCTGCAGGACATCATCGCCATTCTCGGTATCGACGAGCTGGGCGAGGAGGACAAGCTGGTTGTCCACCGTGCCCGTCGTATCGAGCGCTTCCTGTCGCAGAACACCCACGCGGCGAAGCAGTTCACCGGTCTCGACGGATCGGACGTTCCGCTGGACGAGTCGATCGCGGCCTTCAACGCGATCGCCGACGGCGACTACGACCACTTCCCCGAGCAGGCGTTCTTCATGTGCGGTGGCCTGGACGACCTCAAGGCGAAGGCCAAGGAGCTCGGCGTCTCCTGACCCGTGCTCCCGGACCGGGGGTGGCCGTGGCCGCCCCCGGTCCGGACGACCACTAGTATTTGACCCAGCATCTGCCGAGCCAGGCAGGTGGAGACCCGAGGAGCCATCGTGGCTGAGCTGCACGTCGAGTTGGTCGCCGCGGACCGTCAGGTCTGGTCCGGCGAGGCCAGCCTGGTCGTCGCGCGCACCTCGTCGGGCGACATCGGCGTCATGCCCGGACATCAGCCGCTGCTCGGCGTGCTGCAGTCGGGCCCGGTGACGATTCGTACGACCGGTGAGAGCGGGGACGGCACCGTCGTCGCCGCTGTGCACGGCGGCTTCATCTCGTTCGCCGACAACAAGCTGTCTCTGCTCGCGGAGATCGCCGAGCTGTCGGACGAGATCGATGTCCAGCGCGCGGAGCGGGCCCTGGAGCGAGCGAAGTCGGAGGCCGACGCGGCCGCCGAGCGTCGCGCAGATGTCCGGCTGCGTGCGGTGACGGGCGTTCACTGACCCCGTCACCGACGAGATCGATCCTCAGCCGCGGGCTGCCCCGGAGACCTCCGGAGCGGCCCGCGGCTGAGGCAATGCAGGTGCGTTTCCCTCCCCCACGCCTGAACGGCGCGGGGGCACCCCCATCGAGGCGAGGAGGTCGGTCGAGATGGTCCTCGCTCTGCTTGTGAGCGGCGCGGTCGTGGTACTGGTGCTGCTGGGGCTGTTCGTCTTCGGACTGAGAAGGCGGCTCATCCAGCGGTCCGGCGGCACGTTCGACTGCAGCCTGCGCTGGAACGTACCGGAGAAGGAGACCGACCCCAGCGGCAAGGGCTGGATCTACGGTGTGGCGCGCTACAACGGTGACCGGATCGAGTGGTTCCGGGTGTTCTCGTACGCGCCCCGGCCCCGGCGGATGCTGGAGCGCTCCGCCATCGAGGTCCTGGAGCGCCGTACCCCCCAGGGCGAGGAGGAGCTGGCGCTGCTCTCCGACTCCATCGTGCTCGCCTGCCGCCACCGCGGCACCCGCCTGGAGCTGGCGATGAGCGAGGACGCGCTCACCGGCTTCCTGGCCTGGCTGGAGGCGGCGCCGCCCGGCCAGAGGGTGAACGTGGCCTGACGGGCGCGGTACCTAGGGCGTGGGCGAACACATCCCGTAGGGGAAGCAAGAGCCCCCTGCGGGGCCACAACGCGGGGGCAGGGGATGGTATTCCGGTGGCCCACCACGCGATCGGTGAGACGTTGCCTACCAACCGTCGACCCCCAACTCCTGTGCCAGCACCGCCGCCTGGACCCGGCTGCGCAGATCCAGCTTGGCCAGCAGCCGGCTGACATGCGTCTTCACGGTGGCCTCCGCCATCGCCAGCCGCACCGCGATATCGGCGTTCGACAGCCCCCGCCCCAGACAGCCGAGCACCTCCCGCTCGCGCGGTGTCAGCGCCTCCAGGACCGCCGGATCGGGGGCGGCGCCGTCCCGGCCCGGCCGCGCCGCGGCGCTCGGCCGGGCGAACTCCGCGATCAGCCGGCGAGTCACCGCTGGGGCGATCAGCCCCTCGCCGGACGCGACCGTGCGCACCGCCGTCAGCAGCTCGGCCGCGTCGCTGTCCTTGAGCAGAAAACCCGCCGCGCCCGCCCGGAGCGCCTCGAAGACATACTCGTCCAGGTCGAAGGTGGTCAGCACCAGGACATCCGCCAGCCCCTCGGAGACGACCTGCCGGGTGGCGGAGATCCCGTCGAGCCGGGGCATCTGGACGTCCATGAGGACGAGATCGGGGCGCAGCTCGCGGGCGAGCCGCACCGCCTCCTCACCGTCCAACGCCTCCCCGACGACGTTGATGTCGGGTACGGAGCGCAGGATGAGCACCAGCCCGGCGCGTACGGCGGACTGGTCCTCGGCGACGAGGACCCGGATCGGCTGCGCGATGGCGCCTGTCATCGTTGTTCTTCCTCCTCGGCGGCGGGCAGCGCTGCCCGCACCAGCCAGACCCGTCCGGCCGGCCCGCTCTCCGGGCCGGCCTCGAACTCCCCGCCCAGCAGGGCGATCCGCTCGCGCATCCCCACCAGGCCGGCGCCGGAGCCGGGCGCGCGGGGACCGGGCCGGTCGGCGAACGGGCTGCTGACGGAGACGGTGAGCGGCCCACCCCGCTCATGGGCGATCCGCACCCGGACGGCACCGGGCGCGGCGTGCTTGAGCGCGTTGGTCAGCGACTCCTGGACGATGCGGTACGCGGCCAGCTCGACCGGCGCCACCAGCTTGGCCTCGGGCCCCGCGCCGTCGGTACGCCGGGCGTCGTCGAGCGTGAAGGTCAGGCCGCTGCTCGCGCCGTTCGTACGAGCCTGGGCGATCAGTGCGTCGAGCCCGCTGAGGGTGGGGGTCGCGGCCGGCTCCTCGCTGCCGTGGGTCGCCTCGGGGTCGCGCAGCAGCCCGATGAGACGGCGCATTTCGGCCAGCCCCTGCACGCTGTTCTCACGGATCACCCCGAGCGCCTCGCGGGTCGCCGCCGGGTCGTCGATGGCCTGCGCGGCGGTCGAGTGGATCGCGATGGCGGACAGATGGTTGGCGACCATGTCGTGCAGTTCGCGCGCCATCCGGGCCCGCTCGCCGGCCACCGCCTGGGTCCGGTCCATCTCGGCCAGCAGCGCGGTCTGCTCGGCCCGCAACCGGGCGGCCTGGGCGGCGTCGCGGTGCTGCCGGATGATGGCACCCGTCCAGGCGGGGGCGATGGTCAGTACGCCGGCGCCGACGCCGAACAGCAGCGCCTGCGGGTCGCGCAGCAGCGCCACCGGGACGAGGGTGGCGAGCACGGTGATCACCTCGGAGGCGATCGGGATCCGGCGGGCCATCGTCGGGGAGCCGTACAGCACGGCCGCGTACACCACGTCCGTGAACATCACGACCGTGGCGATCAGCCCGCCGGCGCACAGGTCCAGGGCGAGCGCCCCGCCGGCGAGCGCCAACGCGGTCCGCGGGGCCGTACGGCGCAGCAGCTCCGTACCGCTCATCACGACCAGCGCGACCAGCGCGAGCCGGACCGGGACGCCCGGCAGCGGGGTGCCGTTGCGCAGCCCCAGTGCCCACAGCAGCAGGCCGCCGAGCAGCCCGCAGGCCGCGATGTGCACATCGTCGCGGTGCGGCCGGGCGGCCAGGGCGGCGAAGTAGCGATTCGCGGTCACCGTCACTCCTCCATCCAACACGGCGGTGCTGCCCGCCACCTCCACGCCGGGGCCGAGGCCGTACCGCGCGCGACTACATCGAAAGATGCAGCCGGGGATCGTCGCGGGCGACGACGCGGGCGCCTGTTTCCCGGGTGAGGCTGGAAGCAGGTCCTGCGAGGGGGAGAGGTTCTGTCGTGGTCGTTACGTTGATCATCATCTGTGAGGTCGGCTTCTGGGTTCTCCTGGTCGCCGGGCTGGCATTGCGCTATCTGGCGCGGATGCCGCGCACGGGAGCGGTGGTGCTCCTGATGGAGCCGCTGCTGGAGCTGGTCCTGCTGATCGTCACCGCGGTCGACTTGAAGAACGGCGCGGCGGCGGACTGGAAACACGGCCTGGCCGCCGTCTACCTCGGATACACCGTCGCCTACGGCCACTACACGATCAAATGGATCGACGGCCACTTCTCCCACCGCTTCGCGGGCGGTCCGCCCCCGGTCAAGCTCTACGGCATGGCACGCGCCATGCACGAGGGGAAGCTGTGGCTGCGTACGGTGCTGATGGTGGCCGTCGCGGCGGCCCTGCTGCAGATCGCGATCTGGTACGTCGGCGACAGCGGCAACATCGAATCGCTGCGCAGCTCGCAGCTCGCCACCCTGCGCATCGTCGTCATCCACGGCGTCATCGCACTGACGTACTTCCTCTGGCAGAGGAAGGCCCCGGAGGGGAGCCCGGAGAACGGGGAGCCGGCCCGGCCGCAGGAGAAGAGCCTGCGGTAGGGGCGCGGCGTCGGTGGCCTACGGGCGGCAGTGCCTCAGCGCTCCCCGCCCGGTACCCACAACACGTCCCCGACCTCCTTGTTGGCCGTGCGGGCGAGGATGAACAGCAGGTCGGAGAGGCGGTTGAGGTAGGTGGCGGTGAGCGGGTTCATGCTGCCGTCCGTGCCTGTGGCGCCGTGTTCCTCGAAGGCCGCCCACGTCGAGCGTTCCGCGCGCCGTACGACCGTGCACGCCTGGTGCAGCAGCGCGGCGCCCGCCGTGCCGCCCGGGAGGATGAAGCTGCGCAGCTTCTCCAGTTCCTCCAGGAAGCGGTCGCAGTCGGCCTCCAGCTTGTCGATATAGGCCTGTTCGACGCGCAGCGGCGGGAACTCCGGGTTCTCCACCACTGGCGTCGACAGGTCGGCTCCGACATCGAAGAGGTCGTTCTGTACGCGCAGCAGGACCGCCGAGACATCGTCCGGCAGCGAGCCCAGTGCCAGGGCCACGCCGATGGCCGCGTTGGCCTCGTTGGCGTCCGCGTACGCCGCGATCCGCGAATCGGTCTTGGCGGTGCGGCTCATGTCGCCGAGGGCGGTGGTGCCCTTGTCGCCGGTGCGGGTGTAGATGCGCGTCAGATTCACCATGGGGCCGAGCCTACGCCGCGGCTCTGCGGAAGGTGCGGGTGCAGACGGTCACCGACACCGCGGCGAGTGCGAGGGCGACGAGGACTCCGTAGAGCATGGCCGAGGAGGCGTAGGAGCCGACGTACGCGGCCCGCACCGCGTCCACGAGATAGCGGAACGGCATGAAGTGCGACAGCACATCGAGCCACTTGGGCCCCAGTGACATCGGCAGCATCAGTCCGGACAGCAGCATCGAGGGCATGGTGACCGCGTTGATGACCGGCCCGAACTCGTGCGGGGCGGTGACCTTCAGCGCCAGCGCGTAGGACAGCGAGGCGAGCGCGACGGTCAGTACGGCGACGAACGCGAAGCCGATGAGGATGCCGGGCAGCGGCGCGCGCAGGCCCATGGCCAGTGCGGCCAGCACCAGCAGCACGGACTGGAACACGAAGAGCAGCGCGTCGCGCAGGACGCGCCCGAGCAGCAGCGCGAGCCGGCTCACCGGTGTCACCCGCATCCGCTCCACGACGCCGTACTGCTTCTCGACGATGATGCCGAAACCGCAGAACGAGGCCCCGAACAGGCCGAGTTGGAGCAGTAGGCCGGGCACCAGCAGCTGCCAGGAGCTGTCGGCTGAGGACAGCGGCAGATCGGTCAGCAGCGGGCCGAAGAAGAGCAGGTACAGCAGCGGCATCAGAACGCCGAAGCCCATGTGGAGCCTGGAGCGCAGGGTCTGGCGGGCGTAGCGGCCGAAGACCAGCGCGGTGTCGGAGAGGAAGGGAGTCAGGGACAAGGGGTGCTCCTAGACGGCTATGGGGGCGGAGTCCTTGGGCGCGGGGCCCCGGCCGGTGATGGCGAGGAAGGCGTCCTGCAGGGACGCGTCGGGGGAGCCGGCGTGGATGCGTTTGAGGGCGTCCGGGGTGCCTTCGGCGACGACCACGCCCTTGTCGACGATCACCAGCCGGTCGGCGAGCGCATCGGCCTCGTCGAGGTAGTGGGTGGTGAGGAAGACGGTGGTGCCGTGGTCGGCGCGGATCCGCCGGATCAGCTCCCACAGGTCGGCGCGGCTGCCGGGGTCGAGCCCGGTGGTCGGTTCGTCGAGGAACAGCACTTCGGGGCGGTGGGTGAGGCCCATCGCTATGTCCAGCCGGCGCCGCTGGCCGCCGGAGAGCGTGGCGGCCTTGCGGTCGAGCAGCCCGGTCAGGCCCAGGTCGGCGGCCAACTCCTCGGTGCGGGCCAGGGCTTCGGCCTTGCCGAGCCGGTAGAGGCGGGCCTGGGTGACCAGTTCCTCGCGAACCGAGACATTCGGGTCGACGCCGCCGGACTGGGCGACGTACCCGGAGGCGCGGCGCACCCCCGCCGGGTCGCGGACGAGGTCGCAGCCGGCGACGGTCGCGCTGCCGCCGGTGGGTGCGAGGAGGGTGGTGAGCATCCGAAGGGTGGTGGTCTTGCCGGCGCCGTTGGGGCCGAGGAAGCCGAGGATCTCGCCGCGCTCGGCGGTGAGGTCGATGCCGCGGACGGCCTCGACGGGGCCGTTTTTGGTGGTGAAGGTCCGGGCGAGTCCGGACGCGCTGAGGACTGGCATGTCGATAGAAAAACAGAGGGACTGAAAAATTGCAATGTGCCCAAAATTTAATGGAGCCCAGCGAAGGGTAGGGTGAGGGCATGGCTGAGGGACTCAGGGAACGGAAGAAGCGGCAGACCCGCCAGTACATCTCGGACACGGCCACCGGCCTCTTCCTGGAGCGCGGCTTCGACGCGGTGACCATCGCGGAGATCGCCGAGGCGGCGGATGTCTCCGTCAACACCGTGTACAACTACTTCCCGGCCAAGGAGGACCTCTTTCTGGACCGCAGCAAGGGCCTGATCGACCGGCTGTCGCGGTTCGTACGGGCCCGGGCCGCGGGGGAGTCGGCCGCCGCCGCCGTACTGCGGGAGCTGCGCGAGGAGGTCGAGAGCGTCTCGCCCAAGGTCGGACTCATGGAGGGGTACGACCGCTTCATGAAGGTCGTCCACGGGTCGGCGACCCTCCAGGCCCGCCTGTGGTACCTCCAGCGGGAGCAGTACGAGCACCTGGAGGCCACCCTCAGGCAGGAGACCGGCGCCGCGGACGACGACCCGATGCCCGGTCTGATGGCCGGCCAGATGAACTGGGTGCACGAGACCTTGATGACCGCCATCGCCCACGAGATGATCGCCGGCCGCAAGCCCGACGTCGTCTCCCGCGAGGCCCTCGTCCTGCTCGACGAAGTGGCGGACCTTCTGAGCGAAAAGGTCCTCAACTACGCCGTACGGGCGTCCGGCTGACGGCCGCCGGGCCGGATTCCGGCCAGTGTCCGCCCCTCGACGGTGTGATGTCCGTCATCTGAGACGTGACGCGCATCTCTTACCCCCCAATGGAGCGCTCACGACCGCTAACGTCACCTTGAGAGCCGTTAAGTGCACAGGGTGTTAGGGGACAGCAGTGGCAAGGAAGCTCGCCGTCATCGGCGCCGGACTCATGGGATCCGGTATCGCGCAGGTCTCCGCCCAGGCAGGCTGGGACGTCGTCCTCCGCGATGTGACGGACGAGGCGCTGGCCCGCGGCAAGGGCGGCATCGAGGCCTCGTACGAGAAGTTCGTGGGCAAGGGCAAGCTGGAGGCGTCCACCGCCGAGCAGGCGCTGGCCCGTATCACCACGACGACCGATCTCGACGCCGTTGCCGACGCCGATATCGTCGTCGAGGCCGTCTTCGAGAAGATCGAGGTCAAGCGGGAGATCTTCCAGGCGCTCGACAAGATCGCCAAGGATGACGCGGTGCTGGCCTCCAACACCTCCGCCATCCCGATCACCAAGATCGCCGCCGCCACCTCCCGCCCCGAGCGGGTCGTCGGCGCGCACTTCTTCTCGCCGGTGCCGATGATGCAGCTGTGCGAGCTGGTGCGCGGCTACAAGACCAGCGACGAAACCCTCGCCACCGCACGGGAATTCGCCGAGTCCGTCGGCAAGACCTGCGTCGTCGTCAACCGCGATGTCGCCGGTTTCGTCACCACCCGGCTGATCTCGGCGCTGGTCGTCGAGGCCGCCAAGTTGTACGAGTCCGGTGTGGCGAGCGCCGAGGACATCGACATCGCCTGCAAGCTGGGCTTCGGCCATGCGATGGGACCGCTGGCCACCGCCGACCTGACGGGCGTCGACATCCTGCTGCACGCCACCAGCAACATCTACACCGAGTCCCAGGACGAGAAGTTCGCGCCGCCGGAGATCATGCGGCGCATGGTCGACGCCGGTGACATCGGCCGCAAGAGTGGGCAGGGCTTCTACGAGCACTGATACCGCGTCAGGTCCCCCGGACGAGTGAGTCCGACGGGGTCACCCCACCGGGTGAATTCGGTATCGGTTCGCTTACAGGCGGCAACTTGTCCGCATGAGAGGCAGTCAGTTCTGTAGACGTCCAGGCACGAGTACCCATCACTTCGGGGAGCGGATATGCACATCAGGGGCGACCACGTCGAGCTGGTCGTCGGGGGCCGCCTCGACGTCCGCAGCGCGGCGGACGCCCGTACGGCCCTGCACACCGCCGTCGACTCCGGTCACGGTGACCTCGTGCTGGACCTGACCGAGCTGGATTCGTGGGACGCCACCGGCCTCGGTGTGATCATGGGTGCGCACCGCCGCGCGGGCCGGGTCAACCGCCGGCTCGTGCTGCGTGGTGTGCCGCCCCAGATGCAGCGTCTGCTGGTCGCCACCCGGCTGCACCGCATCCTCGCGATCGAGGGCGGCATCGAAGCGGAATCGCTGCCGCGCGTCTGAGCCGCCGGCGGCGGTCAGGACCGGCCGCCGGACGATCAAGGCCGGTCGATCAAGCTCGCACCGGCGAAACGCCGTAAAGCGGATGAGATCCGCCACGCCGGGATGTTCCGGTCAGCACCGGACCCCGACGGTGCATCGGTGCGGCCTTCAGGTCTATGGTTCGGTTCCCCGGCGTATGCCATCGGCACGGCGGGACCGGACCAGACGCGACGGCTGAGGACGACCCGGCCGGAGCCGGGGGAGGGCGGACGGCCGGATAGGAGTCGGCACGTCACTGGGAGCTTTCAGCATGGACCCGAACACCCACCGGGGACCTGAGGAGTACGGCGAGCAGGGCCGTACCGCCGAGCCGCCGCTACCCGCGTTCGGCGGCCCGCAGGGCGGCACCGGCGGCCCGGCCGGCTCCGGCGGGCAGGCCCGCGTCGTCCGGCTCGTCGCGAGCGGCTACCTCGTCACCGTCAACCCCGTCGACGGCAGCGAAATAGAGCCCTGCCCGCCCGGAGAGCGCCCCGCCGCGCCCGTAAAGCTCGGGCCGCAGGAGCGCACCGAGGCCGCCCAAGCCGCCGCGCCCCCGCTGCCCCCGGGGCAGCCCGGATTCGCCGGGCACGAGATCCCCCTGGAAGAGCGCTCCGAGGAGACCGAGCGCCTGGTACGGCTGCTCTCCCGCGGCCGGTCCGTACGCGTCACCGGCCCCTCCGGCTCGGGCCGCACCCGGCTGCTGGACGCCGTCGCCACCGCCTGCGCCGAGGTCGCCCCCGACGGTGTGGTCCGGCTCTCCGGCTACCACCGCACCCCCACCGACCTGCTCTACGCGCTGTTCGGCGCCGTCTACGGCGCCCCGCGGCACCGCCCCGACCGCCCGGAGCTGCTGCGGCTGCTCGCCGGCATCGGCGCGATCGTCGTCCTGGACGACCTGGAATTCGGCGGCGCCCCGCTCGACGAGATGCTCGCCGCGACCCCCGAGTGCGCCTTCCTCCTCGCCGCCACCCCGGACGTCCCGGCCCCCAGCCCCGACTCCCACCTCGAAGAGGTGTTCGTCGGCGGTCTCGGCCGCGGTGCCTGCGTACGGCTGCTGGAGCGCGCCGTGGACCGGCAGCTCACCGACGACGAGGAAGCCTGGGCCGCGGACCTGTGGTTCGAGTCCGAGGGGCTGCCGCTGCGGTTCGTGCAGGCCGCGGCGCTGCTGCGGCAGCGCGACCAGATGCGGGCCGGACCCGGCGCCCTCGACGACGGCTACGGCCTGTTCCCCGACGAGTCCAAGGACCCGGGCGGCGACTCCGCCGACCGGCCGGACGTCCCGCTGCCGTCCCTCGGCGACGCCACCTCGCCCGCCCCGCTGCTCGCCGCCCGGCTCGGCGCCGCCGCCCAGGAGACACTGCGCTTCGCGGTCGCCCTCGGCGGCGAGCTGCCGCACCAGGCGCATCTGCCCGCGCTCACCCAGGACACCCACGCCGACGCCGCCCTCGGCGATCTGCTGGGCTGCGGCCTGATCAGCCCGGCCGGCACCCACTACCGGCTCGCCGCGACCGTCGAGGAACAGCTGGCGGCCGCCGGGTACGAAGCGGGCGCCGCCGCGCGGGCACATACCGCCGCCCAGCACTACGCCTGGTGGGCCGGGCACCCCTCGGTCACCCCGGAGCGTGCCGCCGCCGAGTCCGACGCGGTGCTGGCCGCGATGGGCGTCCTCACCGGCAGCCGGGAGTCCGGCCACGCCAGCGCGGCGGTGCTGCTCGCCCACACGGCGGCCCCCGCGTTCGCCGCGGCGCTGCACTGGAGCGCCTGGGAGCGCAGCCTGCGGCACGGCCAGGAGGCCGCGCGGCTGGCCGGCGAGGTCGCCGAAGAGGCCTACTTCCACCACGAGCTGGGCGTACTGGCGCTGTGCACCGGCAGCCTCGACCGGGCGCGCGCCGAGCTGGAGGCGTCCATCGGCCTGCGCGGTGTGCTCTCCGACCGCAATGGCGCGGTCGCCGGACGACGGGCACTCGCCCTGGTCACCGACCGCACACGGGCCACCTCGGGGGCCACTCCGAAGATCGGCTTCCCCAAGGTCACGGCCAGCGCGCCGGCACCGGCGGCGCGGCCGGACTCGGCCACCACGCCTCCTGACGCCGTGTCGACCACGGTGCTGCGGGCCTCGCGAGCCGAAGGGACCGCATCGACGGTCGCCAACCGGGTCACCCCGGTCACCGCGGTCACCGCACCCACCACGGCCCTCGCGGGCGCCACCGCCGACCCCGGTGGCGAGAGCGCGGGCACCCCGGCCAAGCGGACGGCGTTCCGCGGCGGGCGGCGCAACCTCTTCGCGGCCGGTGCCGGCGCGCTGCTGGTGGCCGTACTCGGCACCGTCGTGACCATCGGCGCGACCTCCGGCGGCGACGGCGCCGAGAGCGACCAGGTCACCACCGAACAGACCACGGACGACAGCAACCCGGACTGGCCCGTCGAACAGCCCGGGTCGAGCCTGCCGCCGTCGGGCTCCCGTACGGCCAAGCCCGGCACCCCGAGCCACAAGGACAGCGCGTCCCCGTCGGCCGGCGACCCCGCCACCAGCGGCTCGCCGACCGACCCCAGCACCGCGCCGACGGGCCCGACGTCCGGACCCACCGAGCCGACCGGCAGGCCCACCACACCCACCAGCAGGCCGACCGCGCCGACCCACAAGCCGACCAGCAAGCCCACCGACCCCACACCCACGGACGAGCCGACCGGCGACCCCACGGACCCCACGCCGACCGACGAGCCCACGGGCGGCCCGACGACCCAGAGCCCGCCGGAGAGCACCAACAGCGCGTCCGGCACCCCTGAGGCCGCGGTGCCGGCCGGCGACACCTCCTCGCCCTCGTCGTCCGCAGAGAGCAGCCCGTCCGCAGGCCAGGACACACCGACCGCCTGACGCCCCTGGGCGGCCGCCCACGGAGAGCACAACGGCCCGGTACGAAACCGGCCGCCATCAAGGCGGGCCGGCCGCGTACCGGGCCGTTTGCGTGTCTACCGCGGTCTCTGCGAGGTGTGCCGCGGCCCCTGCGGGGCCGACCGGTCAGAACAGCCGCAGCTTGTCGTCCTCGATGCCGCGCAGCGCGTCGTAGTCCAGCACCACACAGCTCATACCGCGGTCGGTGGCCAGCACCCGCGCCTGCGGCTTGATCTCCTGAGCTGCGAAGACACCCTTCACCGGGGCCAAGTGCGGGTCGCGGTTGAGGAGTTCGAGATAGCGGGTGAGCTGTTCCACGCCATCGATCTCGCCACGCCGTTTGATCTCGACGGCGACGGTCTGGCCATCGGCGTCCCGGCACAAGATATCCACCGGCCCGATGGCGGTGGGGTATTCACGCCGAATCAACGAATATCCCTCGCCGAGGGTTTCGATCCGGTCCGCGAGCAACTCCTGGAGGTGCGCCTCCACACCGTCCTTGATGAGGCCGGGGTCGACGCCGAGCTCGTGCGAGGAGTCGTGGAAGACCTCCTCCAGCGTGATGATGAGCTTCTCGCCGCCCTTGTTCTCCACCGTCCACACATCGCCGTCCCCCTCCTTGAGGGAACAGGGCGGGGACATCCAATTGAGCGGTTTGTAGGCCCTGTCGTCCGCGTGAATGGAGACGGAGCCGTCCGCTTTCACCAGGATGAGGCGGGGGGCCGACGGGAGGTGGGCAGTGAGCCGGCCCGCGTAGTCGACGGAGCAGCGGGCGATGACGAGACGCATGGTGCGCCACGCTACTCGACCGGAGGGCACCCGCGCGATTCGCCCTTGGATCATGGTGCCTTTACGGGGGAAACCCCCGCACCCCCGGCGTTCGGTAATGGCCGGTTGTATGTGCAATCTCCTGGTGCGGGCCTCTTGCGCGGCATAACGTTGAAGCAGGGGGTCGTGATGCGAACACGCTCTGTCGCGATTTCCCCTTGTCCCATCCCTGAGGTCCCGTCCCGGCGGGGCCGCGAGAGGAGAACCTCATGTCGCTCGACGTCTCACCGGCCCTCCTCGAACAGGCCGAGCGAGGCGAGGTCGACGAAGCCGCATTCGTCGACTGCGTCCGGAACTCCCTGCCCTACGCATGGGGGATGATCAGCTCTCTGGTGGCTCAGCTGAAGGTGGACGGCGGCGAGTTCGCCGACAATCAGACGCCCCCGCCGGACGAGCAGGCGCGTGGCCAGCTGCTGCGCGCGCTGGCGAGTGACGCCATACGTGGTTCGTTGGAGCGCCACTTCGGTGTGCGTCTCGCCTTCCAGAACTGCCACCGGGTCGCGGTCTTCCCGCTCGACTCAACCGTGGACGACCGCCTGGCCCGATTCACCTCCATTCGGGGTCAGCTGCTGAACCAGTCGCCCGAACTGCGCGACTGCTGAACGGAGTTGCTGCCGCTGCGTCCCATCGCGTGGGCACGCGCGAGGCCCGTGCGTCAGCGGCAGCAACCGCACCGCCGGACGATGTCCCCCTCGGGGTCACCCCAGCTGTGGCAGGACTTCGGAGCCGAGCCGGCGGACGTTCTCCTCGGTGGCGGCGAGGTCGCCGGAGCCCTCGACGAGCAGCGCGAATCTCCTGACGCCGGTACGCTCCGCCGTCGCCGCCAGGCGGTCCGCGCACAGCTGCGGCGGGCCGACGGGATGCAGCCCGCACAACAGCTCCGTATAAGCCACCGGATCACGCATCGCGCGATAGCGGCCGTCGACCGTCACATGCGCGCCGAGCCCCTGCCGCAGCCAGCCGGGCATCGCCTTCGTCAGCGTCTCCTTCGCGTCCCTGCGGGCATCGGCGATCTGCACCACACCCGCCGAGACATGCTCGGCCGCGGCCACCTCGTCGCCGTCCCGGCCCGCCTCCCGCGCGGCCGCCCGCCACAGCGCGACCATCTCCGCCTTCTCCTCGTCGCCGCAGTGCATGCCCAGCAGCATCGGCAGCCCGCGCTCGGCGGCCCGCCGGACCGTCGCGGGAGAGGTGCAGGCGAGCACCACCGGCGGCCCGGCCTTCCCGGCGGCCGGACCGTGCAGCGCCTGATCCGGCCGCGGCACGACTGCCACCTCCCGGAACGCATAGCGCTCGCCCGCCGCGCCGACCCGTGGCTCGCGCAGCCAGCGCAGCAGCAGATCGAGCGACTCCGGGAAGCCGTGGTCGTACGCCGCGAGGCCGGTGCCGAAGACCTCCAGGTCCACCCACGGGCCGCCCCGGCCGACACCGAGCGTGAAGCGACCTTCGGAGGTGAGATGCAGCAGCGCCGCCTGCTCACCGAGCGCCACCGGATGCTGGCTGGGCAGTACGCTGACGGCCGTCCCGACACCGATCCGGCGGGTGCGTCCCAGCAGCAGTGCGGCCAGCGTCACCGCATTCGGGCAGACGCCGTACGGTACGAAGTGGTGTTCCGCGAGCCAGACGTCATCGAGACCGGCCTGTTCCGCGACCTCCGCGGCGCGCACCGCGCGGTGCAGTGCTTCCCCCTGTCCCTGACCGGGGAATTGAGCGGCCAGGATGAAAGCCCCAACGCGCATCGCTCTCTGCCTCCTCGCAGCCGACGCGACTCCCCCCTTACAGGCAACAACGTCTGACACGTGCCAAGGGCACGGCCTGAGGCCAAATTTCCCGATGATCGCAGAAATGGCACGGGCAGCGCATTCCGGCCACCCGGCCGCGTACGCTGGTGACAGCCCGTGACCCCAGAGATTTCCCGAGGTGCACAGTGTCTCCGCGTCGAAACCGCCAGCGGGGCGGTGGGAAGCCCACCGACCACTCGGGCGGGGGCCGCTACGGTCTGGAACAGACGGAAGAGTGGCGCGGCGAGGACTGGGTGGTCCGGCAGATCGGGGGCGGCGGGGCCGCCAAGCACTACCGCTGCCCCGGCTGCGACCAGGAGATCCCGCCCGGCGTACCGCATGTCGTCACCTGGCCGCAGGGCGGCGACGTGGACGACCGCCGGCACTGGCACAAAGCGTGCTGGAACGCACGGGACCGCCGGAGCGCGCGGCTCCAGCGGTCCCGTAATGCCCCCAGGTACTGAGCGGTTGAAGCGTCCTGCGTCCTACACGTCGCGCCGGGACTGCGCGGCGAAGGCGCCACCCAGTACGACGGCGGTCACACCGGCGAGGACCCACAGCGGAGTCCAGCCCTGCGGACCTGACTCCGTGCCCAGGAACGGGTTGTCGTAGAGCGTCGCCAGTGAGTTGGGGACCGAGTACGAGATCAGGGCCTTGCTGACCTCCTGCAGGCTGTCCGAGCCGAGCATGAAGACCGCGAGCAGCATCGGCAGCAGCACCACACCGAGCATGGCGCTGATGGCGCCCGCGGAGTGCCGCAGCAACGAGCCGACCGCCAGGGCCAGCAGACCGAGCACCGACACATACAGACCGACGCCCACGGTGGCCCGGAACCACTGATCGGTCGTCGGGTCCGGGCCGTACAGCATGCCGTTGAAGATCAGCGCGACGAGGGTCGTGGCCACGGTCGTGATGACGAAGGCGAGCCCGAAGAAGACGATCGCCTTGGCGGCGAGCACCCGCGCCCGGCTGGGGCAGGCGGTCATGGTGGTGCGGATCATCCCCGTCCCGTACTCGGAGGAGATCACCAGCACGCCGAGCGGGATGATGCACAGGGTGCCCAACAGGACGCCGAGGAACGAGAACCCGAGCTTGGGATGGACCTGGCGGTCCGGGCTGCTCAGCGCGAGGGCGGTCATCAGGCCGATGCCGAGGATCAGCACGATCATGACGCTCAGCGTCCAGATCGTCGAGCGCACCGAGCGGATCTTCGTCCACTCGGAGGCCAGCGCATGGCCGAGGTGGGTACGGCGTACCGGGATCGGCGAGACGTAACCGGCGCCGCCGGCCTGCCAGTTGGGGGCCGCCTGCTGCTGGGGCCGGCCCTGGGGCTGGCCCGGTCCCTGGGGTGCGGCGGCTCCGGCGTACGCGGGCTGGTGCTGCGGCTGAGGCGCCTGGGCCGGGGGCTGGGCGGCCTGGAGCATCATCGTGCCGCCTTCATTGCCCGCGCCGTGGGCCGCACTGCCCGGCCCGTGGGCCGCGAGTGGCTGTGGCTGCGGGGCCTGCGACTGGGCCTCGGGGAGCGGCTGCGCCTGGAGCATCATCGTGCCGGCCTCCTTGGCGAGGCCGGGCTGCGCCGGTGCCGGCTGGGCCTGGAGCATCATCGTGCCCGCTTCCTTGGCGGGCGCGGGCTGCTCGGGTCCGCCCGCCCGGGGCTGGTCCTGGGGCTGCTGCGGCGGTGCGGCCGGCGGCATCGGCGGGGCTGGCGGCATCGGCTGAGCCTGCGCGGCGGCGGGGGCGTTCGGCTCAGGCTGCGGCTGGTGCTGCGGCTGCTGAGGGCTGGTCATCGGGCGTCCTCGATGTGCGGCGTGGGCATGTCGGCGGGGGGCATCGGCGAGGGGGCCTGCGGCTGCTGCCCGTACGGGTTGGGCGCGCCGTACGGTGCGGCCCCGTACGGGTGACCCTGGGCGGGCGGCGGATAGCCCTGTCCCGGAGCGGCACCGGGCGCCTGCTGGGCGTACGGATTGGGCTGTCCCTGGGCGGGCGCGTACCCCGGGGCTGAATACCCCTGCGGGGCGGCTCCCTGCTGCGCGCCACCCTGCGGTGCGTACCCGGCCGGCGGCTCCTGCAGCCCGGCCCGCTGGTCGGCCGTCGAGCGGTAGTCCACGGCGCCCTGTGTCAGCTGCATATACGCCTCTTCCAGAGACGCCTGGTGCGGCGACAGCTCCCACAGCCGGACATCGGCCTCGTGCGCGAGATCGCTGATCCGGGGGAGCGGCAGCCCGGTCACCCGGAGCGCGCCGTCCTTCTCGGTCACGACCTGCCCGCCCGCCTCGCCGAGCGTCGAGGTCAGCTTGTCGCGCTGATCGGGCTCGCTGTCGGGGGTGCGTACCCGGGCGAAATCGGCGGAGTTGGCCGAGATGAAGTCCTTGACCGGCATGTCCGCCAGCAGCTGGCCACGGCCGATCACGATCAAGTGCTCGGCGGTGAGCGCCATTTCGCTCATCAGGTGCGAGGAGACGAAGACCGTACGGCCCTCCGCCGCCAGCTGCTTCATCAGATTGCGCACCCAGAGGATGCCCTCGGGGTCGAGGCCGTTGACCGGCTCGTCGAAGAGCAGCACCTGCGGGTCGCCGAGCAGCGCCGCGGCGATGCCGAGCCGCTGGCCCATGCCGAGCGAGAAGCCCTTGGAACGCCGCTTGGCGACGCCCTGGAGGCCGACCACACCGAGTACCTCGTCGACCCGGCGGGCCGGGATGCCGGACAGCTGGGCGAGGCAGAGCAGATGCTGGCGCGCGCTGCGGCCGCCGTGCACGGCCTTGGCGTCGAGCAGGGCGCCGACCTGGCGAGGGGCGTTGGGGAGCTTGCGGAAGGGGTGGCCGCCGACGGTGGCGTGCCCCGAGGTCGGGGTGTCCAGGCCCAGAATCATGCGCATCGTCGTCGACTTGCCGGAGCCGTTGGGCCCCAGGAAGCCGGTGACCGTGCCCGGCCGTACTTGGAACGACAGGTTGTGCACGGCCGTCTTGGCGCCGTAGCGCTTCGTCAGGCCGACTGCCTCGATCATTCTCCGCCCCTCGCGAGATCGTCGGGGCAGAGGCGGCCTCGTGCCCCCGTGAGGGTTAGGAGGCTATCCGGACGTTGACGGTTCCCGTCAATTGGGATGGATGCGCAACTCCCGCTCTCCGGCGGAGCGTCACGCGTCGCGCTGCTTCAGCAGCACAAACCCCCCGGCCAGCGCCACCACCGTCCACCCCACCATGATCGCGAGACCACCCCAGGGTCCATAGGGCACCGGATCGTTCATCGGCGGCACCACCTGCATGATCTTCTGCCCCGCCTGGTCCGGCAGATAGCGCCCGAGTTTCCGGGTCGCGGAGACGTTTCCCAGAATGCTGGAGATCAGGAAGAAGAACGGCATCAGGACGCCGAGCGACAGCATCGCGCTGCGCAGCATCGCGGCCACCGCCATGGAGAACAGCGCGATCAGCGTCATATAGAGCCCGCCGCCGATGACCGCGCGCAGCACACCCGGATCGCTGAGGTATGCGCGGTGGTCGCCCAGCACCGCCTGTCCCGCGAAGAACGCCACGAAGCTGGTCGCCAGGCCGACGACGAAGACCAGTGCGGTAGCGACCAGCAGCTTGCAGAAGAGGAAGGTGGCGCGCTGCGGTACCGCGGCGAGCGAGGTGCGGATCATGCCGGTGCTGTACTCGTTGGCGACGACCAGCACTCCGAAAACGATCATCGCGAGCTGGCCCAGGGCCATCCCGGCGAAGCTGACGTTGGTCGGGTCGAAGACGATCTGTTCCTTGATCGGCTTCGACCCGAAGTCGGCCCTGACCAGGGCGCAGATCAGCATGCCCATGGCGATGGTGACCAGCATGGCGGTGCTCAGCGTCCACATTGTCGACCGCACCGACTTGATCTTCGTCCACTCGGACCGCAGAACCCGTGGTACCTCCGCCATCGTCAGCTCCCCTTCTTCTGCCATTCCGTGCCCCAGCCGCCCGGGGCCGGCTCCGGCGTTCCCGCATGGGCCGCCACCGGCTCGCCGTCATGCGCGTGATACTCCACCGACCCGGCCGTCAGCCGCATGAACGCCTCCTCCAGGGAAGCCCGCTGAGGGCTCAGCTCATGCAGGACGATCTGATGCCGGGCGGCCAGCCCGCCCAGCTGGTCGGCGGGCACCCCGTCGATCTCCAGCGAGCCGTTGCCCACCGCCACCGCCTCGATGTTCTCCGCATGGAGCACATCCCGCAGCCGCTCCGGCTCCGGTGACCGCATCCGGACGTACGACCGCGAGTTCTGGTGAATGAAGTCCGCCATCGAGGTGTCCGCCATCAGCCTGCCCTGCCCGATTACCACCAAATGGTCCGCGGTGAGCGCCATTTCGCTCATCAGGTGCGAGGAGACGAAGACGGTACGACCCTGGGTCGCGAGGTTCTTCATCAGATTGCGGATCCAGTGGATGCCTTCCGGGTCGAGGCCGTTGACCGGCTCGTCGAACAGCAGGATCTTCGGGTCGCCGAGCAGCGCAGCGGCGATACCGAGCCGCTGGTTCATACCGAGCGAAAAGCCCTTCGGGCGTTTCTTGGCGACCGAGCTCAGTCCGACCGTGTCCAGCACCTCGCCGACCCGGGCGCGCGGAATGCCGTTGCTCTGGGCCAGGCACAGCAGATGGTTGAAGGCGCTCCGGCCGCCGTGCATCGCCTTCGCGTCCAGCAGCGCGCCGATGGACGTCAGCGGATCGTTCAGCTGCCGGTAGTGCTTGCCGCCGATCCGGACCGTGCCCGTGGTCGGATTGTCCAGATCGAGCATCATCCGCATCGTCGTGGACTTGCCCGCGCCATTGGGGCCGAGGAAGCCGGTGACGATACCGGGCCGCACCGTGAACGTGAGGTGGTCCACGGCGAGTGTGTCGCCGTAGTACTTGGTCAGCCCCTCAAGCTCGATCATGTACAGCACGCTAGGCGCGCCCCGAGGCCCCCGCCACCGGTGCACAGCCGCCCGGTGGCGGCGTCACACGAGAGCGCCCCCGCACCGCCGAGGGGCGGTACGGGGGCGCGCTGCGCTGTTCTGTGCGACCTGCCTGGCGGCGCCTCCTGGGGGAGGGTCAGCGGGTCTGCTGGGCGGGGACGCCGCGGGAGATCGACTCGTCGTCCGTGCCCGGGGCGCCGGCCGCGGCCACGGCCGCACCGGTCAGCGTCGCCAGCATCTCGCGGACGTTCGTCAGCTGCGCGTTGATGGAGTCGCGGCGGTTCGTCAGCGCCGCCAGCTCGCGCTCCGATTCGCTGCGGATCCGGTCGGCCTTGGCATTGGCGTCGGCCACGATGTCCTCGGCCTGGCGCTGCGCGGTCTCCACCGTCTGGCGGGCCCGGCGCTCGGCGTCCGTACGCAGCTTCTCGGCCTCCAGGCGGAGCTGCTCGGCACGGTGCTCGATCTCGGCCAAACGCTTCTCCGCCTTGGCCTGACGCGAGGCCAGGTCGCGCTCGGACTGCTCACGGCGCTTGGCGAGGTTGGTCTCGAAGTCGGCGGCGGCCTGTGCGGCCTTGGCGCGGGTCTCCTCGAAGAGGGAGTCGGCCTCCTCGCGCTTGGACTGCGCGTCCTTCTGTGCCTCGGCGCGCAGCGTGGACGCCTCGCCCTTGGCCTTCTCGACGATCCGTGCGCCCTCGTCCTCCGCCTTCGCCTTGCGCTCGGCGGCGAACGACTCGGCGTCGTTACGGACCTGCTGGGCGGCCGACTCGGCCAGCTCGCGGTGCTGCTCGGCGGCGCGGCGGGCCTCCTCGCGCAGGTCCTTGGCCTCCTCCTCGGCGAGACGGAGGATCTTCTCGACGCGCGCACCGAGGCCCGCGTAGGACGGCTCGGCGTCATTGACCTGGGCCTGGGCATTCTGCGTTTCGAGGTGGAGTTCCTCGATGCGCTTTTCCAGCGAGGTGATACGGGCCAGTGCGCTGTCGCGGTCGGCGACGAGCTTCGTAATGCGGTCGTCGACCTGACCGCGGTCGTACCCACGCCGCACGAGCTCGAAACCGAAGGGGGAGGAAGTGTCGCTCATGGGGTTCCTGTCGAAAGAGACCGGTGAGGTGATAAGGGGAATCCTAGGGGCCACTACGGCGTGTCATCGAGTCAATGCCCGATTGATCTGGAGAATGACCCCTCGTTCGAGTGGCTACCCCTCAGACTGCTTGCCACTCGAACGAGTTACACCCGCGCCCGCGGCGGCTTTGACGCCCCCGTTTTTACCTTCCGCGCCCCCCGTTGGCGTTTCGAACGATTCCAGCGCTTCCAGAACGTCCTGGACGCGGGAGATTTCGGTGTTGATGTCCTCGCGCCGACGCACCAGGACCTCCAGTTCGCGCTTGCCCTCGGCGATGATCCGGGCGGCCTCCGCCTCGGCCTCGGTGCGCATCCGGTCCGCGTCGCGGACGGCCTGGGCCTTCTTGTTCTCGGCTTCCTTGATCAGGCCCTCGGCCTTCTTCACCGCGGCGATCCGGACCTTGCTCGCCTCGCTGTTCGCGTCGGACACCAGCTGCTCGGCCTTCTCCTCGGCCGCCGCCTGCTGCGTGGTGGCCTGCGCGATGAGCTTGTCGACCCGCTCGCCGGCGTTCTTCATCGTCTCCGCGGACTCCCGGCGGGCCCGGTCGTGCAGCTCCTCGACCTCGGCCTCGATCCGCACCCGCAGCTCCTCCGCGCGCTCCCTGATGGCCGTGGCGTCGCCGCGGGCCTCACCGAGCAGCGTATTCGCGTCCGTACGGGCCTTCTCCACCCGGACGTTGCCATCGGATGTCGCTTCGGTGACGATCCGGTCGGCCTCCTTGCGGGCCGCCGCCACCATCGTGTCGGCCTGCTCCTCGGCGGCGGTGGCCGCTTTCAGCGCCTCCTCCTGAGCCTTGGCGACGAGCTGGTCGGCCTGCTCCGCGGCGTCCCCGCGACGCTTGGCGGCGTCCTTACGGGCCTCGTCCAGAAGCCGGTCCGCCTCCTGCTGGGCCTCCGTCCGCAGCCGCTCCGCCTCGGCCTCGGCGTCCTCCCTGACCTTGGCGGACTCGGCGCGGGTGCGGGTGGCGTGCTCCTGCGCGGAGGTGACCGTCTCGGCCGCCTCGGCCCGCAGCCGGTCCGCCTCGGTGGTGGCCGCCGCGACCATCCGGTCCCCGTGCTCGCGGGCATCGGCCCGGGTACGGTCCGCGTCCCGCTCGGCGTCCGCGGTCGTCTCCGCCGCCTCGGAGCGCAGCCGCTCCGCCTCGCCGGCGGCCTCCGACATCAGCTCGTCGGCCTGCTCCGCGGCGTCCGAACGCGTCTTGTTGGCCGCCTTGCGCGCCTCGTCGCCGGTGCGCTCCGCGTCCGTACGCGCGCGCTCCAGCACCTCGGCGGCCTCGGCCCGCAGCCGTTCCGCGGTCTCCGTCGCCTCCGAGACCAGGCTGCGCGCCTGCTTCTCGCCGTCCGCGCGCAGCCGGTCCGCGGCCTGCTGCGCCTCGCGGACCGTACGGTCCGCGTCGTCCTGTGCCGAAGACGTCAGCTCGGTGGCTTCGGTGACGATCCGTTCAGCCTCCGAACGGGCCTCGGCGATCAGCCGGTCGGCCTGCTCGGCGGCGTCCGTCCGCATCCGGTTCGCGTCGTCCCGCGCCTCGGCACGCGCCCGCGCCGCGTCCTGCTCACCGGACGCCAGCGCGTCCGACGCGTCGGTACGCAGCTGCTGCGCCTTCGCGGTGGCGTCCGCAACCAGCTTCTCCGCCTGCGCGGTCGCCTCCGACACCAGCTGGTCGGCCTGTGCGGCGGCGCCCGTCCGCGCCGTGTTGGCGTCCCTGCGCGCCTCGTCGAGGATGCCGGCCGCTTCCGTGCGCAGCCGCTCGGCCTCCTCGATGGCCTCCGTGACCGTCCGCTCCGCCAGGGCCCTCGCGGCGTCCGACGCCTCCTGCGACTCGCGCCGCACCCGCGTCGCGTCCGCCGAGGCCCGCTCACGCTCGTCGTACGCGTCCGCGCGGACCCGGTCCGCCTCGGCCTGCGCCTCCGACTTGGTGCGCTCCGCGACGTGCTCGGCCGCCGAGCGGAGCCCGGCGATCTCCTCCTCGGCCTGCTCGTGCAGACCCGCGACCGCGTCCCGCACCTGCTGCGCGGTCTGCTCGGCCACCGCCACCAGCTCGCCGGCGCGCCGGTCGGCGTCCTCGACCAGCCGCTCGGCCTCCGCCTGCGCCTCACTCACCCGCGTACGGGCCGACGCCAGCAGCTCCTCGCTCTGCTCGCGCGCCGCGGTGCGCTCCTGGTGGGCCTCCTCGCGGGCCTCGCCCAGCAGCTGCTCGGCCTCCCGGCGCCGCCGCGCGGCCTCCTCCTGGGCCTCGGCCAGCGCCTGCGCCGCTTCCGTGCCGGTGCGCTCCGCGGCGGCCGCCGCCTCCGCGCGCACCCGGTCCGCGGTCTCCTGCGCCTCCGCCTTCAGCCGCTCCGCCTCGGCCGCCGCCTCGCTGCGCAGCCGTACGGCGACCGACTCGCCCTCGGAACGTGCCGCCGAGGCATCCGAAGCGGCCTCCGCGCGCAGCCGCTCGGACTCGTCCTCGGCCTGCTGCTGCAGCGTCCGCAGCCGCTCCGAGGCCTCCGCCTTGAGGCGGGCCGCCTCCTCCTGGGTCTCCCGGCGCAGCTGTTCTGCCTCCGCGCGGGCCTCGCGCAGTGACTCCTCCGCGGCGGAGACCTTGTCCTCCGCCTCGGTGTACAGCCGGGTCAGCTCGGCCTGCGCCTCCGCCCGTCGCTCCTCCGCGGCCTGTTCGGCCTCGGCGCGCAGCCGGCCGGCGGCCGCCTCCGCCTCCGACGTCACCAGCTCCGCGGCCTGCGCGCCCTCGGTGAGCAGCTCCTCGGCCTCCGTACGGGACCGCTCCAGCGCGTCCTCGGCCTGCCGGCGCAGCGCCGTCGCGCGCTCGATGGCCTCCGTCCGCACCCGCTCGCTCTCCGCGACGGCACCCGAACGGGTCTCCTCCGCGTCGGCCTTGGCCTTGCCCAGCAGCTCCTCGGCGGTACCGGCCGCCTCCTCGATCTGCTGGACGGCCTCCCGGCGGGCCTCGCTGCGGATCCGCTCGCCCTCGGCGACCGCGTCCGCCCGCAGCTGCTCCGCCTCGCCGCGCAGCCGCCGTGCCTCCTCCTGGAGTTCGACGGTCTTGGCGCGGTACTCCTTGGTGTCGTCCTTCGCCGCGCCCTTCAGCTGGGCGGCGGTGTCATGCGCCTGCTCCCGCAGCCGGTCCGCCTCGGACTCGGCGTCCCTGCGCAGCCGTTCGGCCTCCTCCGCGGCGGCCTTGGTGGTGGCCTTGGCGTCCTCCGACGCCTTGGTCAGCACCTCCTCCGCGGTCCGTGCCGCCTTCGCCAACTGCGCCGCGGAGTCCTCCGACGCCTTGGCGCGCGCGGTCTCCTGCGCCTCGGCGACCAGCCGCTCGGCCTCCGTCCGGGCGTCCGCGCGCAGCTGCTCGGCCTCCGCCTTGGCCGCGTCGGTCTCCTTGGTGGCCTCGCTGACCAGCCGGGCGATCTCGGCCTTCGCGGTACGGGTGCGCTGTTCGTTGTCCGACTCGGCGGCCGACAGCCGCTTGGAGGCGCTCTGTTGCGCCTCGTCGACCAGCTTCTCCGCCTCGGCGCGCGCCTCGCGCAGCGCCGTGTCGGCCTCCTGGATACGGGCCTCGGCGGTCCGGGTCAGCTCCGCGGCCTGCCGGCGCGCCTCCTCCGACTCGGTGCCGGCGGTGGTCCGCAGTTGCTCGGCCTGATCCGTGGCCTCCTGGGCCTGGTTGGAGGCGGCGGTCAGCAGCCGCTCGGCATCCGTACGCGCCCGGCGCAGGATGCTGTCCGCTTCGGCGCGGGCCTCCGACGCCTCGGTGCCCAGCCGCTCACGGGCCCGCTCGGCCAGCCGCTGCGCCTCGGTGCGTGCGGCGGCCAGCGCCTGCTCGGCCTCCGCCCGGGACTCCTCCATGAGGCGGCGGGCCTGGGACTCCGTACGGGCCCGCAGCTGCTCGGCCCAGGCGACGTTCTCGTTGACATGCGATTCGACGGTCTGCCGGCGCTCGTTGAGCTCCTCGTCCAGCCGCTGCCGGCGGGTGACCGCCTCGGTGTGCAGCTCGGCCTCCAGCCGGGACTGCCGCTCGGCCTGCTCCTGCAGCAGCCGCTGGGTCTGCGCCCGGGCGTCGCGCAGCTCGCGCTCGGCGTCCGAGCGCAGCTGGTCCGCCTGGATCTGCGCGTTGCGCAGCAGCTGTTCGGCCTGGTGACTGATGTTGTCGTAGGCAGGGCGGGTCGCGAGGTTGCGGCGCGCCTCATGGAGCTTGGCGCGCAGCACCTCGACCTGATAGCCGAGGTCGTCGGCGTGCTGGACGGCCTTGTCCCGCTCGGTCTTCAGCCGCTCCATCTCGGCTTCGAACTGCGAGAGGTGGTCGTCAGCCTCGTAGCGGTCGTTGCCCCGCACTGCGCGGTCCCATCCGTCCCCTGGTCATGGTGGCGGCCGTCTCCGTCCTTCTCGCGCTCGTCCCGTACACGTCATGTCGTACCGGATCTGCACTTCTGGAGCTGACCCTTCCGAAGAAATGGTGTCAGATCATCGGCAGAGTATGGACCGAGCCCCACTCCCTTACCCCGGCCGAGGCTGCACTCTACCGGCCGGGGAACGTGAAGGTCAGTGGTCCGTCGGGGCTGCACCGTGATGGGAGGGTGCCGCGGTGACGAGTTCGGTGAGCACTCCGTGGCAGTCCTTGGGGTGCAGGAAGGTGATCCGGGACCCCATCGAGCCGGTCCTGGGCTCGTCGTAAAGGACGCGTACGCCCTTGTCGCGGATGTCGGCGGCGGCCCCGTCGACGTCCGCGGTACCGAAGGCGATGTGGTGGACGCCCTCGCCGTTCTTGGCCAGCCACTTGCCTACCGCGGAGTCCTCCCGGGTGGGCTCCAGGAGCTGCAGATAGGAGGCGCCGCCGTCCGAGGTCTCATTGATCTTGAGCATGGCTTCCCGGACGCCCTGCTCCTCGTTGACCTCGGAGTGGAACACCTCGAACCCGTACGTGGCACGGTAGAACTCGACGGTCCTGTCAAGGTCGAAACAGGCGATCCCGATGTGGTCGATTCGCGTCAGCATGGCTCCAGTGCACCGCTCACACAGGCGGTTACGCAACGTGCGCGCGATCACACCCGCTTGCCGGTGACCCGGGGCGTACTGCTCAGTACATTGACGGGAACCCTCGTTAACTTCCCTGCAAAGGAAGGCCGCACCGCATGTCTGCAACGAACGGCACGAAGCGCACCACCTCAGTGATCGTGGCGGGAGCGCGCACCCCGATGGGCCGCCTCCTGGGGTCCCTGCGGACCTTCTCCGGAGCCGACCTGGGCGGTGTGGCCATCAAGGCGGCGCTGGACCGGGCGGGCATCGGCGGCGACCAGGTTCAGTACGTGATCATGGGACAGGTCCTCCAGGCCGGCGCGGGCCAGATCCCGGCCCGCCAGGCCGCCGTCAAGGCCGGCATCCCCATGAACGTTCCCGCGCTCACCGTCAACAAGGTCTGTCTCTCGGGCCTCGACGCCATCGCGCTGGCCGACCAGCTGATCCGCGCCGGGGAGTTCGACGTGGTCGTCGCGGGCGGCCAGGAGTCCATGACCAACGCGCCGCACCTGCTGCCCAAGTCCCGTGACGGCTTCAAGTACGGTGCCGTGCAGATGCTCGACGCGATGGCCCACGACGGCCTCACCGACGCCTACGAGAACGTCGCCATGGGCGAGTCGACCGAGAAGCACAACACCCGCCTCGGCATCGCCCGCCCCGAGCAGGACGAGGTCGCCGCGCGGTCCCACCAGCGGGCCGCCGCCGCCCAGAAGAACGGGCTCTTCGAGGCCGAGATCACGCCCGTCGAGATCCCGCAGCGCAAGGGCGACCCGGTGATCTTCAGCAAGGACGAGGGCATCCGCGGCGAGACCACCACGGAGTCGCTCGGCAAGCTGCGCCCGGCCTTCGCCAAGGACGGCACGATCACCGCCGGCACGTCCTCGCAGATCTCCGACGGCGCCGCCGCGGTGGTCGTGATGAGCAAGGCCAAGGCCGAGGAGCTGGGCCTGGAATGGATCGCGGAGATCGGCGCGCACGGCAATGTCGCCGGTCCCGACAACTCGCTCCAGTCGCAGCCCTCCAACGCCATAAACCACGCCCTGGGCAAGGAGGGCCTGACCGTCGAGGATCTTGACCTGATCGAGATCAACGAGGCGTTCGCGGCGGTCGCGGTGCAGTCAATGAAGGACCTCGGGGTGTCGCCGGAAAAGGTGAATGTCAACGGCGGTGCGATCGCGCTCGGCCACCCGATCGGTATGTCCGGCGCCCGGATCGTGCTGCACCTGGCGCTGGAGCTGCGCCGCCGGGGCGGCGGCGTAGGCGCGGCCGCGCTGTGTGGCGGCGGCGGCCAGGGTGACGCGCTGATCATCCGCGTCCCGGGTAAGTAAGCGGCAGGACCTACGCGTCCAGGCCCCGTCCCGCGGAGATCCGCCGGACAGGGCCTGGCAGCCAACGCACAACAGCCAAGCCGAAGGAGCCGAGCAGCGATGGTGGACATCCCGCAGCTGGTGGAGCAGGCACGGCAGGGCCGGCCGAGGGCGGTGGCCCGGCTGATCTCCCTCGTGGAGGGGGCGTCGCCGCAGCTCCGCGAGGTGATGGCGGCACTGGCCCCGCTCACCGGCGGCGCCTATGTGGTCGGGCTGACCGGCTCGCCCGGCGTCGGGAAGTCCACCACCACATCCGCGCTGGTGACCGCCTACCGCAAGGCGGGCAAACGGGTCGGGGTCCTCGCCGTCGACCCGTCCTCGCCGTTCTCCGGGGGCGCGCTGCTCGGCGACCGGGTACGGATGAGCGACCATGCCTCGGACCCCGGCGTCTACATCCGCTCGATGGCCACCCGCGGCCATCTGGGCGGGCTGGCCTGGGCCGCGCCGCAGGCCATCCGGGTGCTGGACGCGGCGGGCTGCGACGTGGTCCTCGTCGAGACGGTCGGCGTCGGCCAGTCCGAGGTGGAGATCGCCTCGCAGGCCGACACCAGTGTGGTGCTGCTGGCCCCCGGGATGGGCGATGGCATCCAGGCGGCGAAGGCCGGAATCCTGGAGATCGGCGATGTCTACGTCGTCAACAAGGCCGACCGGGACGGCGCGGACGCCACCGCCCGGGAGCTGAACCACATGCTCGGCCTGGGCGAGTCGCGGGCGCCGGGGGACTGGCGCCCGCCCATCGTCAAGACGGTCGCGGCGCGGGCCGAGGGCATCGACGAGGTCGTCGAGGCGCTGGAGAAGCACCGGGCCTGGATGGAGGAGCGGGGGGTGCTGGGGCAGCGCCGGCGCTCCCGCGCGGCCCGCGAGGTCGAGACGATAGCGGTCACGGCGCTGCGGGAGCGGATCGGCGACCTGAGCGGCGACCGGCGCCTGGACGCGCTCGCCGAGCGGATCGTGTCGGGCGAGACGGATCCGTACCGGGCGGCGGACGAGCTGGTCGACGGGTTGACGAACGGGGGCTGACGAACGGGGGCTGAGGCCATCCGCCCCAGCCCCCGGGCCGGCCCTGCCGACCGCCGCCGTCAGTCGTCGGAGCCGTCGTCGTCGCTGTCGTCGTCACCCTGCGCCGGGGCGGCCGTCAGCTTGCCGGACTGCGGGTCGACGAGCAGCTTGTGCTCCTTGCCGTCCTTGGTGACCGTTTCGACCTCCCAGACGCCCTTGGCCCGGTGGTCGTCGTCCAGGTCGACGGAGGTCACCGTGCCGTGTGCCGCGGCGCTGCGGGCCGCGCTCGCCGCCGTGACCTTGGGGGCCTCGGCGCCCTTGAGAGCGGCCGCCTCCCGGGCGTGGTCGTCATCGTCCTCGTGGTCGATGTGCTGGTTCAGCACCCGCGCGTTACCGGCGTCGAGGGTGAGCTCGTGCCACTTGCCGTCCTTGCCCAGCACATCCACGTCCCAGACCAGGCCGGGGCGGTCCGCGTCCAGGTCGAGCCCGGTCACCGTGCCCGGCACGGCCTTCAGCGCGGCGGCCGCGGCGTCCGGCGCGCTCACCTTGGCGGCCTTGGCCTCGCGGATGTCCTCCTGGCCGTCGTCGTCGCGGCCGTCGTCGTCCTGCATACGGATGCTGGACCGGTCCTGCGCCTTGGACGTGTCGGTGTCCTGCGTCCCCGTGCCGTGCGCCCCTGCGTCCTGCGCCGCGAGCTGCGCCGATGTCTGCACGCCGGACTGCGCGCTGCCCGGCCCGTCGCTGCCGTTGACCGCGACGGCGGTGGCCGTGCCCCCGGCGATGAGGGCGGCCGCGGCGGCGGTGGCGATGATGATGTTGCGCTTCATGACTTCTCCCCGGTGATCGGCTGTGACATCAATGTGGCCGAACCAAGCTGAAGGGGAGCTGAAGGTGCCTGAAGAGGTCTTCAGGTTCGGGGTGGCAGGCTGGCCCCATGCGCCTGTTGATCGTGGAAGACGAAAAGCGGCTGGCCCTGTCGCTGGCCAAGGGCCTGATGGCCGAGGGATACGCGGTCGATGTGGTGCACGACGGTCTGGAGGGCCTGCATCAGGCGAGCGAGGGCGCGTACGACCTGATCGTGCTGGACATCATGCTGCCCGGGATGAACGGCTACCGCGTGTGCGGCGCGCTGCGGGCGGCGGGCCATGACGTGCCGATCCTGATGCTGACCGCCAAGGACGGCGAGTACGACGAGGCCGAGGGGCTGGACACCGGCGCCGACGACTATCTGACCAAGCCGTTCTCGTACGTGGTGCTGGTGGCGCGGGTCAAGGCGCTGCTGCGGCGGCGCGGCCGGACCGCGCAGCCGGTGCTGCGGGTGGGGTCGCTCACCGTCGACCAGGGATCGCGCAAGGTCGAGCGGGACGGTGTGGAAGTGGTGCTGACCGCCAAGGAGTTCGCCGTTCTGGAGCAGCTGGCGCTGCGGGCGGGGGACGTCGTGTCCAAGGCGGAGATCCTGGAGCATGTCTGGGACTTCGCCTACGAGGGCGATCTCAACATCATCGAGGTGTATGTGAGCGCGCTGCGGCGCAAGATCGGCTCCGGGGCCATCGCGACGGTGCGCGGCGCGGGATACCGGCTGGTGGCCGGTGAGTAGGGTGCTGGGCTCCGTACGGGCCAGAGCGGCGGCCGGGGCGACGCTGGTGGTGGCGTTGGCCCTGATCGCGGCAGGGACGGCGCTGCTGTTGGTGCTGCGCGGCAGTCTCCTCGATCAGGTGGATCTGCAGGCCCAGCTCGCGGCGCGCGAGGTCGCCGCGCAGATCGCGACGGGCACCGCCTACGACAAGCTGGACCTGCCTGACGGCGATGAGCATCCGGTGGTCGTCGTCGCCGAGGACGGGCGGGTGCTGGCGGCCGGTGACGATGTGCGTGCCGTGGACGGCAAGCCGGTCGCCGGCGCGGGCAAACAGGTGGGCACCGCGCCGGGTCCGTCGGACGATGACGATGATGACGACGACGTCAGCGGGCCGAAGCCCGGTGAGGTCGACGACGACGAGCGTTACCAGGACGGGACCGCGACCGTCGACGGCAAGGTGGCCGACTACCGGTTCGCGTTGGTCGAGGTCGAGGACACCGGCGGGGCGAAGGCCACCGTGCGGGCGGGCGCGGCGCTGGCTCCGCAGCAGGACGCCGTCGGTACGGTGCGCGACGCCATGCTGATCGGGCTGCCGCTGCTGCTCCTGGTGGTGGCCGGGGTGACCTGGCTGGTGACCCGGCGGGCGCTGCGCCCGGTGGAGGGGATCCGCGGCGAGATGGCCGCGATCACCGCGAGCACGGATCTGAGCCGGCGGGTGCCGGTACCGTCGTCGAAGGACGAGATCGGCCGGCTGGCGCGTACGACGAACGAGACGCTGGCGGCCCTGGAGACGTCCGTGGAGCGGCAGCGGCGGTTTGTCGCGGATGCCTCGCACGAGCTGCGCAGCCCGATCGCGAGCTTGCGTACGCAGTTGGAAGTGGGGGTGGCGCACCCGGAGTTGCTGGATGTGCCGGGCGCGGTGGAGGACACCGTACGGCTGCAGCGGCTGGCCGCGGATCTCTTGCTGCTGGCCCGGCTGGACGCGGGGGAGCGGCCGGCGGACGCCCGGATCGATCTGGCGGCGCTGGTGCGCGAGGAGGGCTCGCAGCGGATCACGGACCGGATTCCGGTTCGGGTGGGCGAGTTGGCGAGCGCGGAAGTGGCCGGGTCCCGGAGCCAGTTGGGGCGGGTGCTGGGGAACCTGCTGGACAACGCGCAGCGGCATGCCGAGGCGTCCGTGCGGGTGGCGGTGGTGCGCGAGGGGGCGTGGGTGGTGCTGCGGGTCGACGATGACGGACCCGGTGTGCCGGAGGCGGAGCGGGAGCGGATCTTCGAGCGGTTCGTCCGGCTCGATGACGCGCGGGCGCGGGATGACGGCGGGGCCGGGCTCGGGCTGGCCATCGCGCGGGATGT
Source organism: Streptomyces sp. NPDC050636 (assembly GCF_040654775.1). NCBI lineage: Bacteria > Bacillati > Actinomycetota > Actinomycetes > Kitasatosporales > Streptomycetaceae > Streptomyces > Streptomyces sp. NPDC050636. The sequence goes on along the minus strand of NZ_JBFAIP010000007.1, from coordinate 30,501 downwards.
CGCGGTGCGGCACGGCGGCTCACTGGCCGTACGGGAGGGCTCGGTCTTCGAGCTGCGGCTGCCGGTGGCGGGTGGCTGAGCGGGTGGCCGGCCGGCGTGGCAGGGCATGCCGGGGCGCGTCGGTGGTGCCGCGGCCCCCGCGCCCGGGGCCGCGGCGGGCCGTCAGAGGCTGCCGCGCGATTCCCGGAGGTGTTCGGCCACGGGGGTCAGCGCGGAGCGGAGCCCCTCCAGGTCCTCCGCGGAGAAGAGGTCGATGAAGTGCTTGCGCACCGACGCGACGTGGTGCGGGGCGACCCGGCGCATGGTGTCCCAGCCCTCTTCGGTCAGGACGGCGTACAGCCCGCGGCGGTCCGACTCACAGCTTTCGCGGCGGACGAGGCCGGCGTTCTCCATACGGGTGATCTGGTGCGAGAGACGGCTCTTGGACTGCAGGGTGCTGGTTGCCAGATCACTCATCCGCAGCCGCCGGTCCTCGGCTTCGGAGAGGTTGACCAGGATCTCGTAGTCGTTGATGGTCAGCCCGAACGGCTGGAGGTCGCGCTCCAACTGGTGCATCAGCAGCCTGCTGACGTCCAGGTGAGTGCGCCAGGCACGCTGCTCCTGGGCGGTCAGCCAGGGGGTGTCGCTGTCGGTCGTCATGGATGAATTCTACCCGTAAAGTTGAAATATTAATTAATCGCGGCGGTGGGTGGCAGACCTCGGCCGGGATTCGGTGCCGGGTGTTGGTCAGACGTTCGAGGTCACCGTCCGCAGACTACCGCTCACAGCCCGAAGCGCCGTTGGAGCCCCCCGAGGTTTCCGGGCAACTGCGGCAGTTGTGAGCCACTTTGCGGAGCGTGGCCGCCGCCCGGCACGCCCGCCTCGTCCGGCACCGCGCCGGTCGCCAGCTCGGCCATCAGCTGCTCCGTCGACTGCAGCAGGACCGTGCCGGCGCCGATGAACTCGAATTGGTGCTCCTCGCCCGAGGCCCCGCCGATGCCGGTGTGCGCCCGTACTCCGCCAAGGAATCCGCGCAGGTACTGATGGTCGTAGTGGTGGCACGGGGAGGGGCAGTCGGCCCAGCCGACCAGGGCCTGCGGGTCGACCCGGACCGGTGGTTCGACGAACACCACCGGGCCGTTGGAGGCGGCCACGAACTTGCCCGTGCCGATGAGGGTGAGAAATCCCGGGATGATCGACTGCTTCAGCGACAGAGATGGCTGAAAGGCGAGCAAGTTGCCCGAGCGAATAGTGAGGTTGCCCTCATCCAGATCGTAGGAATTCACATCGAAGGCACGGTCAGCGAGGAGCATCTTGCCCTGGCCCTCGGCAACGACCCAGTCCGCGGCGTGCAATGGCGAATGGAACGCACCGGCGATCAGCCGGTCGAGGCGGCCGTGCCCGATGCCCTGGAAGTCGATCTGCCCGTAGTAGGCGATCATCTTCCCCTTCTGCAGGAACCATTGGCCGTTGAGCTCCACGCTGAAGGCGTAGGGATTGACGTTGTCATCGGCCGGGAGAGTCTGGACGTCGTGGACAACGGGACCGGTCACAGCTTTTCCTCCGACGCCTGTACGTAGACGGTGCCCTGGCCCGACAGCTCCAGCTGGAAGGCCTCGCCCGAGCCCCGGCCGACCATGTCGCGCCAGCCGAGGGCGGTGGACAGTTTGTTGCGGACCTCGCCGCGGTGCGCGACGTACGCCTGCGGGTCGACATGGACCGGGCGCTGGGGCGTGATCGGCAGCTCGATGACGCCGCCGTGGGCCATCACCGCGGCCGCGCCATGGCCCTTGAGGGTGGTGGTGAACAGGCCCTGGCCGGTGACCTGGCCGCGCACCATGCCCATCACCCCGCCCTGCGAGCCCATGAACATCGTGCCCTGCTGGAGCGACCCGTCGAAGGCCAGCAGCCGGTCGGCCTCGACGTACAGCGTCTCGCCCGCCAGATCGACGACATGGACGTGGTGGCCGCCGTGGCCGAACATGACGGTGCCGCTGCCCTCGACCGTCATCAGGGGCGTGGCCTCGCCGGCGATCCGGCGGCCGATCATCGAGCCGACGCCGCCCTGGCCGCCCTGGATGTTCGGGGTGAAGGAGACCTCGCCGCGGTAGGCGAGCATCGCGCCGCGCTGGCTGAACATCCGCTGGCCGGGGCCGATCCGGGCCTCCACCATGCGGGAGTTGAGGGCTGTGAACGGCATCAGACCTCACCGCCCACGGTGTTGCGCTCGCTGGGTTGGACGTACACCAGGCCCTCGCCCTCGAACCGGATCTGGAACGCCTCACCGGAGCCCTCGCCCATGAACGTACGGAAGTTGACCCCGGACTGGAAGTGCTGCTTGAGGTCGCCGGTGTGCGCGACGTATGCGCCCGGGTCGACCTGCAGGGGGGACTGCTTCGTGACCCGCAGCACCACCGCGGGCCCGTCGGAGGTGATCGCGGCCTGGCCGCGGCCCTCGACGGTGGTGGTGAACAGGCCGTTGCCCTGCGAGGCGCCGCGGAGCCCCGTGAAGGTGGTGCCGGTGCGCAGTGCCGCGTCCGTGCACAGCAGATTGCTGGCCTCGACGTACAGCTTCTCGCCCTGCAACTGCACCAGGTTGATCTCGCTCGCACGGTCGGCGAAATAGCAGGTGCCCTGCCCCTTCACCTCCATCACGGCCATCTGCTCGCCCGTGAGACGACGGGTGACCATGCCGCGCAGGCCCTCGCCGCCGCCGGACATCTTCTTGAACGACATCTGGCCGTCGTACGCGACCATCGCACCGTTTTTCGCCTTGACGGCATCGCCCGTCATGTCGACGGCGAGCACCTTGCTCCCTTGGAGCCGAAACTGAGCCACGCGTCAGACGGTAGTCGGCCGGAGCCGTGCGGGGCAGGTCCTTCGACCCTGACCCGGCCCCGGCTTTTCCCTGACCCGCCCCCGACGCGGTGATCGTCGGGGCGGCTGTAACAATGGAGCGAAGCTTGTGAACTCTTGCACAAGCACTTTGCTGCCTCCCATGCCGTCCGAACGAGGTTCCCGTGGACATCAAGACCGCCGCTGCCCTGCACCGACTGCGCCTGGCATCCATCCCGGAGGCGCTCTCCTTTCCGGCGCTGCTGATCTTCGGCACAGGATTCCGGATCGCCTTCGACTACGACTCCCTGGTGATGCCGCTCGGGCTGATCCACGGGCTGCTGTTCATCGCCTACGTGGTGCTGCTGCTGGACGTGTGGAACCGCACGAAGTGGCCCTTCAAGCGCGTCGCCTTCTTCTTCGTGCTCGCGATCCTGCCCTTCGGCGGACTGTTCGGAGACCGGGTCCTCAAGCGCGAGGAGGAGGCCGGCGTGATCGCCGCCCGCGCGCGCAGGGAGTCCGCTGCGCTCGGCTGAGCCGCCTTGGTTGCTCGCCGTTGTCGGCTTTCCCGCCGTTGTGGTGTCTCGCCGTGGCGCCTGCGGCAGGCGTGGATTTGTCGGGTGCGGTGACGGCCCTCCGGACTCCGTCCTGCGGGCCGCCCCCTCCCGTGGGTGGGTGGTAAGGGCCGGTGGGGGCTGGCGTTGCATGTCCCGTTTCTGATCGTGTCCACTGGGCGCGCGTGATCGATTACGTGCACCCCCACCTGTCTTTTCCCACACTCAACGGGAGGAGCCGGACCGCAGGACGGAGTCCGGAGGTCCGGAACCGCACCCGACAGCCCCGCGCAGCGGCAACCGCCCCGCCGCAGGCACAACGGCCAGAAACCCCCACGGCGGGACAGCCGAAAACGTGGGGGATCAGCACAGCGCAGCGCCCAGCGGCGTGCGCTCGTACAGCACCTGATGTCCGTGCCGGCGCGAGGCCAGCAGACCGGCCTCGCGCAGCACGGACAGATGCGCCGAGACGGACGAGGCGGCCAGCCCCAGCCGGTGCGCGAGCGCCGATGTCGATGCCGGCGCGTCGAGGGCGGCCAGCACCGCGGCCCGGTTCGGCCCCAGCAGCCGCACCAGCGCCGCGCCCGTCTCCGGCTCGTGCCACAGCCCGCCGATGCCGCGCGCCGGGTAGATGACGGTGGGCTGCCACGGCGGATCGAATCCGCTCACCACGTCGGGCCATACGAACACGCTCGGCAGCAGCAGCACCCCGCGGCCGTCCAAGTCCTGCATCTGTACGAAGTCGGTACGGGTGCGGACGGTGAGTGTGTCGCCGGACCAGGTGATCCGCGGATGCAGGTCCGCGAACAACCGTTGCAGCCCGCCTCCCGCCAACTGGCGTGACCGGTAGGCGATTTCGGCCTCCAGCAGCGCGCGCAGCCGTGGCCAGTCCGGGGCGAGCAGCGCGTGCCAGGCCCGTTCGGTGGCATCGGCCAGCTCCCGGATGGCCCGCGCCGGGTCCGCCAGCGCCGCCCGGCCGGGCGCCGACTCGGCGGCATCCGGCCTGCCCGCCAGCGACTTCGCCATCTCGGCGCGCGCCAGGGCCGGATCGGTGGCCCGCAGCCGCGCCAGCTCCTCGCCGAAGCCGGCCAGCGGGACGTCTGGCGGGCGGCCCAGGAAATCCGGTGTGTACCCGGGCCGCGGCGACGGCATGAACAGCCACAGCGGCGAGAGATCGAGTCCGGCCAGCGTCTCGCGCATCCGCCGCAGCCACGGCAGGTGATAGCCGTGCCGGTGGGCGTGCCGCAGGGTCCGTACGGCCTCGTGGGTCTCACACAGCGGCGAGATCGCGAACCGGATGCGCAGCAGGTCGTCGGCCCCGAAATGCAGGTCCAGCGGCACCGGCGGGCCCTCCCCTCCCCGGGATTCGGCTGGGGCCGAAAGACTACGACGCAGGCCCCGGCCCCGGCACGCTGCCGCCATGTCCTCGCCCTCCGGGCCCGCACAGCCGGGCCGCATCCCCGCACGCCCCGACGTGGGCGCTACGGCCCCCGGTGACCGTGGCGATACCGCCCCGGACGGTGGCTCGGGCGAAAAGGAACCGGACGGCGCGCGCCCCGGCGCGGCCGGCTACCGCGCCGTCTTCGCCGTCCCGGAGTTCCGCTACGTCTTCGCCGCGCACCTCCTCTCCTCCCTCGGCGTGGTCGTCTGCGAGATCGCCCTCTCCTTCCTGGTCTTCCGGCTGACCGCCTCGCCACTGCTGAGCGCGCTGACCTTCGCGCTCGGCCTGCTCCCGTACGTCGTCGGCGGCACGCTGCTGTCGGCCGTCGCCGACCGCTACCCCGCGCGCCGCGTCCTGGTCGTCTGCGATCTGCTGTGTGCGCTGGCCGCGGCCGGAATGGTGCTGCCAGGTACCCCCGTCGCGGTCCTGCTCGCACTGCGCTGCGTGATCGCCGCCATCGCGCCGGTCTTCGCCGGTACGCGCGCTGCGACGCTCGGCGAGATCCTCGGCGAGGGCGATCTGTTCGTGCTCGGCCGCTCGGTGATCCGCATCGTCAACCAGAGTGCGCAGCTCGCCGGTTTCGCCGCCGGGGGCCTGCTGCTGGCCGTCGCGACTCCCGCCACGGTGCTCGCCATCACTGCCGGTACGTTCCTCGGCTCGGCGCTGCTGCTGCGCCTGGGCACCCTCGTCCGCCCGGCGCGCGACGCGGCCCGCGGTGCTCTGCTGGGCGCCTCGCTGACCGGCACCCGCCGACTGCTTGCCGACCGCCGGATTCGCGCGCTGCTGCTGCTGACCTGGCTGCCGCCGACGTTCGTCGTCGTCCCCGAGTCGCTGCTGATCCCCTTCTCCGACCTCCTCGGCGTCGGCCCGGCCGGCCTGGGACTGCTGCTGTGCAGCATGCCCATCGGGGCGGTCGTCGCCGAGCCCCTGGTCGGCTCCTTCCTCGGCCCGCACGCCCGCGCCCGGCTCACCTACCCCATGGCCGTCTTCGCCGTACTCCCCTCCTTGGGCTTCGCCGCGCAGCCCTCGCTCGGCTGGGCCGTGCTGCTGCTTGTCCTGACCGGCACCGGAATCTCGTACAACTTCGGTGTGGACCGATGGTTCGTCGCCGCAGTCCCCGAGGAGCTGCTGGGGCAGGCCATGACGGTGATGCAGGCGGGGCGGATGACGATCATGGGGCTGGGGATGGCGCTGGCAGGGGTGGCCGCAGAGTTCGCACCCCTTCGGGTGGTGATGCCGGCCGGGGGAATCGTGGGGGCGGTGTGCGTACTGGCGGTGATCGCCGAGGTACGGCGCACGGCAGGGGAGGCAGGGGAGGCAGGAGAGATAGGGGAGGCAGGGGGAAAGCGGCGCCCTGGCCCGCTTCCCGCGACCGAAACCTGAGACGGAGCTGACCACAATATGACCGCCCGGTAGGGTCGGGTGCGTGCCGAAGCCGCTCAGCCTTGCTTTCGATCCCATCTCGCGCGCTGATGAACTGTGGCAGCAGAGATGGGGCGCCGTGCCCTCCATGGCCGCGATCACCTCTGTCATGCGGGCCCACCAGATCCTGCTGGCCGAGGTGGACGCGGTGGTCAAGCCGTACGGGCTGACCTTCGCGCGCTACGAGGCGCTGGTGCTGCTGACCTTCTCCAAGGCCGGTGAGCTGCCGATGTCGAAGATCGGCGAGCGGTTGATGGTGCATCCGACGTCGGTGACCAACACGGTGGACCGGCTGGTCAAGTCCGGTCTGGTGGCCAAGCGGCCGAACCCGAACGACGGGCGTGGAACGCTCGCCTCCATCACCGACAAGGGGCGCGAGGTGTGTGATGTGGCCACCCGCGAGCTGATGGCGATGGACTTCGGGCTCGGGGTGTACGACGCCGAGGAGTGCGGGGAGATCTTCGCGATGCTGCGGCCGCTGCGGGTGGCGGCCGGGGATTTCGAGGACAAGGGCTGAGGGCTGGGCTTACCCTCGCTGAGGGTCAGCGCGCTTGTGCCCCGCGTGTGCGGGGATGGCCCATCCAGAGTGCTCACCCGCTGCCGGGTGGTCGCGTGCGCCCCGCGTCCGCGGGGATTTTCCGGGCGGTTACGCTCGTACCCATGAAACAAGGCGTGCTGACCCGCTACCGGGTGATGGCCTATGTCACGGCCGTCATGCTCCTCATCCTGTGCGCGTGCATGGTGGCCAAATACGGCTTCGACACGGGCAAGGACCTCACCCTCGTCGTCTCCCAGGTCCACGGCGTGCTGTACATCATCTACCTGATCTTCGCCTTCGACCTGGGCTCCAAGGCGAAGTGGAAGTTCGGCAAGCTGCTGTGGGTGCTGGTTTCGGGCACCATTCCGACCGCCGCGTTCTTCGTCGAGCGCAAGGTCGTCAGCGAGATCGAGCCCCTGGTCGCGGGAGCGGCGCCGGAGCCGGTCAAGGCCTGAGCGCCCGCTTTTCACGCGCCCGTCCCGTGCTGCGGACGGGCGCGTTTGTGCTGCCCGGAGCCTGTGCCGGTGCGCCCTTCCCGTGACTCTCCCCGTCTCCCATCGACAATTACTAGGACGTCCTAGTAAATTCGAAGGTATGGACGCTGACGCGATCGATGAGGGCCGCCGTCGCTGGCAGGCCCGGTACGACTCCGCCCGCAAGCGGGACGCGGACTTCACCACGCTGTCGGGCGACCCCGTCGAGCCGGCGTACGGGCCGCGACCCGGCGACTCGGTCGAGGGGTTCGAGCGGATCGGGTGGCCGGGTGAGTACCCCTTCACGCGCGGCCTCTACCCCACCGGCTACCGGGGCCGGACCTGGACCATCCGGCAGTTCGCGGGCTTCGGCAACGCCGAGCAGACCAACGAGCGCTACAAGATGATCCTCAAGGCCGGCGGTGGCGGGCTGTCCGTCGCGTTCGACATGCCGACGCTGATGGGGAAGGACTCCGACGACCCGCGTTCGCTCGGCGAGGTCGGCCACTGCGGCGTCGCCATCGACTCGGCCGCCGACATGGAGGTCCTCTTCCAGGACATCCCGCTGGGTGACGTCACGACCTCGATGACGATCAGCGGCCCCGCCGTACCCGTCTTCTGCATGTATCTCGTCGCGGCCGAGCGTCAGGGCATCGACCCGGGCGTCCTCAACGGCACCTTGCAGACGGACATCTTCAAGGAGTACATCGCGCAGAAGGAGTGGCTGTTCCAGCCGGAGCCGCATCTGCGGCTGATCGGCGACCTCATGGAGCACTGCGCGAAGGGCATCCCCGCCTACAAGCCGCTCTCGGTGTCCGGCTATCACATCCGCGAGGCGGGGGCGACGGCCGCGCAGGAGCTGGCGTACACGCTCGCCGACGGCTTCGGGTACGTCGAACTGGGGCTCTCCCGCGGTCTGGACGTCGACACCTTCGCCCCGGGCCTGTCGTTCTTCTTCGACGCGCACCTCGACTTCTTCGAGGAGATCGCCAAGTTCCGTGCCGCGCGCAGGATCTGGGCCCGCTGGATGCGGGATGTGTACGGCGCCACGAGCGAGAAGGCGCAGTGGCTGCGGTTCCACACCCAGACCGCCGGTGTCTCGCTGACCGCCCAGCAGCCGTACAACAACGTCGTACGGACCGCGGTGGAGGCGCTTGCCGCGGTGCTCGGCGGCACCAACTCGCTGCACACCAACGCCCTGGACGAAACCCTGGCGCTGCCCAGTGAGCAGGCCGCCGAGATCGCGCTCCGTACGCAGCAGGTGCTGATGGAGGAGACCGGTGTCGCCAACGTCGCGGACCCGCTGGGCGGTTCGTGGTTCATCGAGGCGCTGACCGACCGGATCGAGGCGGACGCCGAGAAGATCTTCGAGCAGATCAGGGAGCGCGGGACGCGCGCCGTACCGAACGGGCAGCACCCGATCGGGCCGATGACCTCCGGGATTCTGCGCGGCATCGAGGACGGGTGGTTCACCGGCGAGATCGCCGAGTCCGCCTTCCGGTACCAGCAGGCGCTGGAGAAGGGCGAGAAGAAGGTCGTCGGGGTCAACTGCCACCACGGTTCGGTCACCGGTGATCTGGAGATCCTCCGGGTCAGCCATGAGGTCGAGCGGGAGCAGGTGCGGGTGCTCGCGGACCGCAAGGCGGCGCGTGACGACGCCCGGGTGCAGGACTCGCTGCGGGCGATGCTGGCGGCCGCGCGGGACGGCGGCAACATGATCGAGCCGATGCTGGAGGCCGTCCGGGCCGAGGCGACGCTGGGCGAGATCTGCGGGGTGCTGCGGGACGAGTGGGGGGTTTATACGGAGCCGGCTGGGTTCTGACACTGCTCATGGGGGTGGGGCTGTCGCGCTGACGGCCCCACCCCCACGTCTCAACTGCCGGCAGTGAGGGCGAAGCCGAGGGCCGGGCTGATGACGAACGCGCCGAAGAGGGCCGCCGCGGCGGCGCTGAGCACGATCTTGCGGGTTCGGGTGCCGGCGCTCGCACGCCACGCCGCCCACTGCTGGGCGATCGTGCGAGTGGTTTCATCAAAGCGCGTGAGCCAGGAGAAGAGCAGCACGGGGATGATGAAGAGGAGACCGGCAAAGCCGGTGGAGAAGTTGCCTATGGCTGCTTCGCGGCCGGCGACGGTGTAGTTCGCGGCGGACAGGACACTGAGAACGGTGCTGTCGTTGTGCCCCTGGACCGCGAGTTTGAAGCCCGGGTCGTACCCGGTGTCGAGGTTGCCCAAGGACGCCTTGTTGTCCACGACCTTCCCGTCGTCCGAGCGGAAGGTGCCGTCGCAGTCGTAATAGTGCGAGGCCGTGGAGCGGTGACTTGTGCTTTCACGGACGCATTCCTTGATCGTGAGCAGTCCGTGCGTGCCCGTGAGGCCCGCTGAGGTCAGCCCTTTGATGAAGAAGACGGTGAAGAACACCAGAGCGACGGCAAGGAAGAAAAGGTGCCCGTATAGCGTCTTCAAAGGTGTCTTGCCAGACATCCGTGGAGAGTTGGACATAGGGGGAATTCCCTTTCATGGTCATCGGCCGGTACTCCGGTAGGCACAGGCGTCGGCTACCGTACGGCATAGGCTTTAGCGGACTCTTGATGCAGCCGAGAACAAGGGGTACCCATGGCAGGCTCCGGATACGACGTGGATCCGGCCGTCCTCAAGTCGCAGGGCGATGTCTTCAAGGATATTGGCTCCGATTTCAGCGGTGCCGCCAAGAAGTTGGCGGCCACGCTCAAAGAGGCCGAAGACTGGGGCGACGACGATCTCCTCAAGTACTTCATGGACGTCTACACGCCGGTGAGTGCAGGTCTCGTCGAGTCGATGCCCACCCTCGGTGAAGGTCTCTCCACGATCGGGGAAAAACTCGAGGCGACGGGCGAGCATTACGCCACCACCGAGCAGGATCAGCATGATCACCTCGCCAAGTACACGGCGAGCCGCCCCAAATTCGCGAATTGACGTCGATTCAGCTCGGTACACCCCCACATACACCTCATAGACGAACGAAAATACGCTTCCCGGGGGAGTGAGTCATAGTGGCCACCATCATGCTTCCTGTCGAGGTCGACTGGGTCCTCGATCTACTGGGCTTCCAATGGCCCAATATCGACGAGGACAAGATGCGCGACGCGGCCGAGGCCTGGAGCAGCTTCGCTGCCTCTGTGCGTGCGGCCCAGCAGCAGGGAGAGAGTGCCACCCAAGCGGTGCACGGCGCCAACTCCGGTGAGGCGATCGAGGCGTTCGACAACAAATGGCGGAAGTTCTCGGGCGACGGCTATCTCGATGAGGCCGCCGACGCGGCCGAGGCGCTCGCCGTGGTGCTCCAGGTGGTGGCCGTGATCATCATGGTGATGAAGATCGCGGTGATTGCCCAGCTCATCGCGCTGGCCATCGAGCTCATCGCGGCTCAGGTCGCTGCTCCCGTCACCCTGGGCGCCTCCGAGGCCGGTGCCGCCGCGGCCACGGCAACCACCAGGGTCATCGTTCGCCGGATCATCAACGAGGCGAAGACACAGATCATCCAGGCCATCAAGGACGCCATCGCCAAGAAGGTGAAGCGGTCGGGCAGGGAGATCGCGATTGATCTGGCCAAGGAACTCGGCATCGACGCCGGCAAGAAACTCGCCGGGAACCTCGCCACGCAGGGGATCAAGAGCCACTTCGGGGCGCAGAAGGGGTTCGACTTCGGGGCTGCGGGTGAGGCCGTGGCCAAGCCCTTTGTCGACAAGGGGAAAGAGGTCGTCGACGGCGCCAAGGGCGTGGGCGAGGTCGGCCAGGGTCTCGGAAAGATGGCGACGGGCGATTTCAGCGAGGGCGCCAAGCAGGTCTACGAGGGGGAGCAGAAGGTCGCCAAGGTCGCCAAGACCGTTTACGGCGCCACCTACAAGGACCCTGAGCCGGCCGCCTCGGGTGCCGGCACGTCGTCGGAAGGCGGCGACGGCAGCTCCTCCGAGGGCGGTTCCAGTTCCTCGTCGTCCTCGTCCGAAGGCGGGTCCGGCGGCTCGTCCGAAGGTGGCTCCAGCGGTTCCTCCGAAGGCGGCTCCGGCGACTCGTCGTCCTCCAGCGGTGGCTCCGACGGCTCGGACTCGTCGTCTGCTGCCTCCGCGGGCGGAGCTGCCAGGTCCCGCGCCGAGAGCAACACCGACACCGACAACGACGGCCAGGACGAGGCCGCACGCGTCCGCAACGCCTTCGGCTGACGCAGACCCATACCGTCCGACAGGAGCCGTACCCCATGACCAGCAACAACGCCTTCACCAACCCCGGCGACCGCGAATACCCCATCGAGGAGAGGGACCTCTCCGAGGAGCAGAACGAGCACCTCACCAAGTCCCTCCGGGCCGTACGGAACAATCCGGCCACTCCGCCCGCCCTCCAGGACATTGCCCGCAAGATGCTCGGCGGCCGGCTGGAGCTCAAGGACGTGCTCGACGACCCGTCCGGGTATCGCGCGCTCACCGACGGCATCGCCGGGATGCGGGACAGCTGGCGGTCGATGTCGCCGCAGGACCGGCAGGCGGTTCGGGCGAAGGTCGAGGAGAAGGCGGAGGAGGCAGAGGCCGAGGGGGTTGGCGCCTCGTACCGGCCTCGTGAAGCGTGACGGTGTCCCCGTTACGCCACTCCGACCGGCAGCCGCATCCGGAACAACGCCCCGCCGCCCGGGGCCTGTTCGGCGCTGAGTTCGGCGCCGTGCGCGCGGGCGATCTGGCGGGCCATGGCCAGGCCGAGGCCGGAGCCGGGGAGGGCGCGGGCCGCCTTCGCGCGGTAGAAGCGGTCGAAGACATGGGGGAGGTCGGTGTCCGCGATGCCGGGGCCGTGGTCGCGGATGGTCAGGTCCAACTGGCCTGCGGTGAGGGTGAGTTCGGTGTCCACCGGTCCGCCGGGCGGGGAGAACTTCGCCGCGTTGTCCAGGAGGTTGGAGAGGAGACGGGCGAGGCGGGACGGCACGCCGGGGACGGTCGTCCCGGCCGCCGCCGGGTCGATGCGGGCGGTGAAGACGATTTCCGGCCAGTGCTCGCGGGCCGCGCCGACCGCGTGCTCCAGCAGAGCGGCCGGGCGTACCTGTTCCACCAGGGGCTGCGGCTCCTCGTCACGGGCGAGTTCGATCAGATCGTTGACGAGGGTGGTGACCTCGCGGAGCTGCCGGGCGAGGGCCGAGGAGGCGCGGTCGCGCTGGGCGTCGGTCAACCGGTCGGCGCGGGCGAGCAGTTCGGCGTTGGTGCGGAGCGCGGTCAGCGGGGTGCGGAGCTCGTGTGAGGCGTCCGCGACCAGCCGGCGCTGCGCGGTGACCGACTGTTCCAGCTCGCCGAGCATGGTGTTGAAGGTGGTGGCGAGGCGGGTGATCTCGTCCTCGTGGGCCGATGCCCCCCGGGGCAGTTCGATGCGGTGGCGGGCGTCTCGGGTGGCCGCGATCCGCTCGGCGGTGGCGGTGAGCCGGGCGACCGGCGCCAGGCCGGTACGCGAGACCCAGTAGCCGAGCACCGCGGCCAGCAGGACGCCCGCGCCGCCGACGGCCGAGAGCGCCCAGGCGGCGCGCTGTACGCCCGTTTCCACGGTGTCGGAGCGCAGCGCGACCTGGAGCGCCTCGTCCCTGCCCGGGAGGCGGGTGGTGAACATCCGGACCGGCTGCCCGGCAACCGTCAGCTTGCTGTAGTACGGCTCGTGCCGCCCGTCGGCGACCTTGCGGGTGGCGTCCGCGACCGGCAGCTCGTACCGCTCGCGCGGGTCCCTGGCCGGGTCGGACGGCACGATCTGGACGCAGGGCACGGCCTGGTACCGGCAGGAGGTGTCACCGGCGGTCGGGCCCCAGCCCCGGGTCTGGTGGGTGACCTGGGTGGCCGTCTGGGCCAGGTTCAGTTCGAGCTGGCGGGTCATCTGGTGGCGGAGGATCAGGAAGGCGGCGGCACAGATACCGATGGCCACCACGGCCACGGCCGCGGAGGCGGCCAGCGCCAGCCGGGTACGCAGCGGCCGCCGACGCACCCAGCGGGCACCGAGCCCACGCCGGCCGGTCATGTCGAAACCTCGATTCGCCCGGCCTCGCACTCGCTCGGCGCGCACCTTTCCATGGTTCTCCCGCTGCGCTCGCTCATGCCGGGTCCGCCCGGTCCAGGCGGTAGCCGACGCCGTGCACGGTGTGCACCAGCCGGGGTTCGCCGCCCGCCTCCAGCTTCCGGCGCAGATAACCGACGTATACGGCAAGGGAGTTGGAGTCCGGGCCGAAGTCGCGGCCCCACACCCGATCCAGGATCACCTCGCGCGGCATCACCTGCCCCGGGTGCAGCAGCAACAGCTCCAGCAGCGCCCATTCGGTGCGGCTGAACTCCAGCGGTCGGCCCGCCCGGTGGCCGGTGCGGGTCACCGGGTCGACGACCAGGTCGTCGAAGGAGAGGGAGGTGTCGTCGGCGGCGGGGGCCGAGGCGCGGCGCAGCAGGGCCCTGATCCGCGCCACCAGCTCGTCCAGCGCGAACGGTTTGACGAGATAGTCGTCGGCGCCCGCGTCGAGGCCGTCGACCCGTTCGCTGACCGAGTCCAGCGCGGTCAGGACGAGGATCGGGGTGCGGTCGTCCAGTGCGCGGAGGCGGCGGCAGACGGCCAGCCCGTCGAGGACCGGCATCAGCACGTCCAGGACGATGGCGTCCGGCTGCCAGGTGGCGACCTCCGAGAGGGCCGCGAGGCCGTCGGCGGCGCCGCGTACCGCATAGCCCTCGACGGCGAGGCCGTCCTCCACCGCGGCGCGCACCTCAGGCTCGTCGTCGACGACGAGGATCTTGGGGGGCGGGGCGCTCTTGGATGCGGGGGAGTCGGACGGGGGCGGCAGGGACGATGGCGTGGGCATGGACACAGGCTGCCAAACACCTCTCTTAGAAGCTTCTTAGGGCAGTTCGCGAGCGTGGCGGCCATGCGCACACCACTCTCCGTCGTGATCGGTGCGGGCGGCACCGGCGGCCATATCTATCCGGGCCTCGCCCTCGCGGACGCACTCCGCCGGGCCGAGCCCGATGCGGTGATCTCCTTCGTCGGGACCGAGCGCGGACTGGAGACCCGGCTCATCCCGCAGGCCGGATACCGGCTGCACACCGTCGACATGATTCCCTTCGACCCGTCACTCGGCGCCCGACGCTATCTGCTGCCGGCCGCGCTGCTCAGGTCGGGCGCCCAGTGCCGCGCCATCCTGAAGGCGCAGCGCGCCCAGGTCGCGGTCGGTATGGGCGGCTATCCGAGCGCGCCGGTCATCGTCGGGGCACGGCTGGCCGGGCTGCCGAGCCTGGTCCACGAGTCCAACGCGGTGCCGGGCCGGGCCAACAAGTTCGCGGCCCGGCTCACCCCGCACATCGCGCTCGCCTTTGACCGCAGCCGGGAGCATCTGGCGGGCGGCGAGCACGCCGAGACCGTCGGGATGCCGCTGGTCGGGCCGCTGGCCCGGCTGGACCGTACGGCTCTCCGGGCGGGCGCGCGGCGGGAGCTGGGCGTGCCGGACGGTGCGCGGCTGCTGCTGGTCAACGGCGGGAGCCTGGGTGCGGCCCGGCTCACCGAGGCCGCGGTGGGTTTCGCCGCCCGTCACCGGTCCCGAGCGGATCTGCGGCTGCTGATCAAGACCGGTCCGGCGGCCCTGGACGCGACCCGGGCGGCACTGGCGGCGAACGGCGGGGCGGCGGTCGCCGAGGCGGTGCCCTATCTGGACCGGATGGATCTGGCCTACGCCGCCGCCGATCTGGTGGTCAGCCGGGCCGGTTCGGCGACTGTCGCCGAACTGGCCACCATCGGGATGCCGTCCGTCCTCGTGCCGTATCCGCATGCGCCGGGCGACCACCAGACGCATAACGCGCGGGTGCTCTCCGATGCCGGGGCGGCGCTGCTGCTGCCCGACGCGGAGACCACCGCCGAGCGGCTGGACGCTCTCGTCACGCCGCTGCTGGACGATCCCGACCGGCTCGCCGCGATGGGCGCGGCCGCCGACCCGGGCACCCATGCGCGGGCCGCCGACCTCCTGGCCGCGAAGGCCCTCGCGCTCGCCGGCCACCCGAACCCCCATCACCTCACCCTGAAGGAGTCAGCATGACCAGCACGAGCATCATCAGCAGCACACAGCAGTGGAACGGCCGCAAGGTCCTCGTCACCGGGGCCGAGGGATTCATCGGCTCGGCCCTCGTCGACCTGCTGGTCGGGAGCGGCGCGGAGGTGCGCGCCTTTGTGCACTACAAGCCGTATGCGGAGAAGGGCAATCTGGCGCGCTATCTGGCGCCCGGCAGTCCCGTCGAGATGGTCGCGGGGGACATACGGGACGCCGGCCGGGTGATGGACGCCGTCGAGGGCTGCGACACGGTCTTCCATCTCGCAGCGCTGATCGGCATCCCCTACAGCTATGACTCGCCCGGCGCGTACGTCCAGACGAATGTCGTCGGTACCGAGAACGTGGCGGAGGCCTGCCGCCGGCACGCCGTCCGGCGCCTCGTCCACACCTCCACCAGCGAGGTCTACGGGACCGCGCGGACCGCCCCGATCGGCGAGGACCACCCGCTGCAGCCGCAGTCCCCGTACTCCGCCTCGAAGATCGGCGCCGACATGATGGCGCTGTCGCACTGGCACGCGTTCGAGCTGCCGGTGACGGTCGTCCGGCCCTTCAACACCTATGGGCCGCGGCAGTCCGCGCGCGCCGTGATCCCCACCATCCTGGCCCAACTCCACTCCGGCGCCCGGCAGATCAAGCTGGGCTCGCTCACCCCGACCCGCGACTTCACGTTCGTCACCGACACCGCGGCCGGGTTCCTGGCGATGGCCGACTGCGACCGGGCGCTGGGGCAGGTCGTCAACCTCGGCAGCGGCCGGGAGATTTCCATCGGCGCGCTCGCCGAGGCGCTGATAGCGGCGTCGGGCCAGGACGCGGAGGTAGTGGTGGACACCGAGCGGCTGCGGCCTTCGGGCAGCGAGGTCGAGCGGCTGCTGTCGGACAACTCCCGTGCGCGGGAGTGGGCTTCGTGGGAGCCGCGGGTGTCCCTGAAGGAGGGGCTGGAGCGGACGTCGGCCTGGGTGGCCGAAAACCTGGAGCTGTTCCGCGCGGAGCGGTACCAGGTCTAGGGCGGAGCCGTATCAGGTCCGCTGGGGGCCCTTGCATCCCCTACGGGATCTGGTTCGCCGCCCCGGATGAATGAGTCCGGTGTTCGCACTGGCTGCCACCCGTGGAATCCGTCACCTAACATGCCAGGTCATGGCGATGTTTGTGCACTTGACGTCGGCGGCGAACGCGCCGCGCATCCGACGGTCCGGGATCCGGGCAGCCAGCCACGGACAAGGCGGTGCGCGCGGGGTGTACTGCTTCCCGGTGCTGCCGTCGTACACCCTCACCCACCAATGGCTGCGTGAACTGGCTCGTTTCGGCAGCCGGGGCGGGCTGGTGGCCGTCCACGTGCGGCTGGACGACGACCAGCACGTGCTGGTCGGGCGCTATTCGGACCGGAGGCGGGACGCCCAGTCCACCGTCCCCGCAGCCGAGGCGGTCCGGCGGATCGCCTCGCTGGACGACCCGCGCGGATGGGAGGTGTTCGTACCCCGGGCGATCCGGCCGCGCGAAGTGCACCGAGTCCGCACCGCGCCCCAGCTCGTGGGCTGGCGGTACCGGCCGGACGCGCACGGCGTCCGCCCCTGCACCTGCTTCGGATGCCGGGTGCGCGGAGAGTACGGGGGGCGGCGCCTGCGAGAGCGGTTGCCGCATCCGGAGGACGGTCCGCCGCCACCGGTCAGAGTGCTGCTCGCTAGGGTCACGGCAGCCGGCGACCCCGGAGACCCAGTCGTGCTGCGGGAGGCGCTGCACTGGTTCGGCATGCGTCGACGGGGCCCGCTTGCCCAGCTGACCCACCTTGCCGCCCACCCCCACCCCGGCGTGCGGGAGGACCTGGTGTGGGCGGTCGCCCGCTGGTCCACCCCCGGGGTCGCTGAGCTGCTGGACGGTCTCGCCGACGACCCGCACCCGGACGTCCGGGAGGCGGTGGAGGCGATCCGTGAGCCGTAGTGACCACTGACCCCTTGGAATCGATCACCTAGGGTCGGGCCTCAAAGAGGTCTACACGGGGGACTCACATGGATGACCGCACGGCGGACGATGTCTACATGGAGGGCAGGCACGCTCCGGAGGGCTCTCCCGCCCACCGGCTGTACCTCTGGATCGAGACCCTGCATGAACTCATGGACCGGTTCATCAGCCAGTTCATGCGCGAGGAATGGGAGCACGACTACAGCGTCCGTGAACTGCCGGGCCTGGAGGAGCACCTGCTCGACTTCTGCAGAGGTGACGACGGCAGCGACGACGCGAACGCGATGTTCATCGAATCCGCGGCGGCCTATCTGGGCGAGACGCTGATCGAGGAGGCGGGCGGTCGCTGGGACTGGGACGAGAGCGCGGGAACCGACGGGCTGCCCGTGGTGTGTCCGGACCCTGTCCTCGGCCTTGAGCCGGTCGTTCCGCTGCTCGTCGTCGGTCAGGCCCTCAACGAGGGGACGGGACAGGTCTTCGCCACGGCGGCGCGCCTGCTGCGCAAGGCGGTCAGGGACCGGCAGCGGGAGCAGCCGGAGTGGTGGCCGAAGCGGGTTCCCACGCCGTGGGTTCGTTACGCGGACGTGTTCACGGCCGTCCACACGGCGTACCGATGGCAGAACAAGCGCATGCTCGACTACCTCGACTGGTGGGCCGAGGAAGCCGGCGGCCGCACGCATTGGCTCTTCACGCCCAAGTCCTTGGACGCCTTGGAGGCGATGCTGCGCAAGAACTTCCCGACGGTCGAGGACTACCACCGGGCCGCGGACGAGCCCTTCTGGATCATGGCCGCATGGTACGTGGGCAAGTACGTCGTCGAGAACAAGGACGCCCAGTGGCAGTACCGCGGGGTCAACCCCGATGCTCCGCCCGGCACTTGGCACGCGGAGGACGGTTACTGGTCCGGCGCCGTCTTCGTCAACCAGCGGCTCCGCTACGACGGTCACGCCGAGCTTCTCCCCGCCATGCTGCAGGACGTCGTCGCAGGCGAGAGTCTGCGCGAGGTGGTGGACCGCTTTCCGGACCGTTTGCCGGAGGGTGACTACGTGTGGGGGGAGCCGGCCTGGCCTGAGGTGTTGTGGGTGTTGGCCCGCCCGGAACATCTGGAGACGCCGTCCCTGCCGCCCCTCACGGAGGAGGAGCTGAAGGAGCTGGAGGAGGCGGACGATCTGCAGGGGCCGGACTTGACGGACAACCACCGACTGAACACCTGGCTGGCCGAACGGCGGGAAGCCTTCCCCGCGTGGGCCGACGAAGCGGGCGGCGGAACCGCCTCGTGGGACTTCTCCCCCGAGTCCCTCGACCGGCTCGAAGACCTGGTGCGTGGGCTGTTCTCCACCTACGAGGAGATGCTGGCCGCGTGGAACGACCCGTTCCTGGTCGGCGCGGCCTGGTACTTCGGTGAGGTCCAGGTCAGGCAGTGCGGCGCCGTGTGGAGGTGGCACCCGAAACCCTCCGAGGAACCCGACAACATGCACGACGTCCCGATGGTGCAGGGGCCCGAACCCGACCCGGACGAGGACGAGGACGAGTACGACGACGATTCCGATGGGTACGACGACGACCACGTCCACATCTGCGACGTGATGAGCGAACTGCACGCGTTGCTGCTGCGTGGGCCGGACAACAGGCTGCGGAACGCCTTGGAGCCGTACGACAGGGCATAGGACTTATTCGTCCAGACCCGTCACCCCAGCCGGCCGAGTCCCATCAGCAGCACCGTCGAAAGCTGGTGGGCCCATGCGGTGTCCACCGGCTCCGCGGTGACCAGGGTGCGGTGCACGATCGCCCCGGCGATGAGATCGAAGATCAGGCCGACGATCTGCGCTGCGGCCTGCTCGCCGTCGGGTCCCGGGGCGTTCGGCGGCAGTTCGCCGCGCTCCTGGGCGCGTTCCCGGCCGAGGATTACCAGCCGCTTCTGGCGGTCGACGATCGCCGAGCGGATCCGCTCGCGCAGCGCGTCGTCGGTGGTGGACTCGGCGACCACGGCCATCAGTGCGGTCTTGGTCTCGGGCCGCGCCAGCAGCGCCCCGAACTGCAGCACCACACCCTCGATGTCGGACTGCAGACAGCCCCGGTCGGGGAGTTCGAGCTCGTCGAAGAGGACCGCCACGGCGTCGACTACGAGCTCGTTCTTGTTGGCCCAGCGGCGGTAGAGCGTCGTCTTGGCGACGCCGGCCCGGGCCGCGACATCGCCCATGGTGAGTTTTCCCCAGCCCAGATCGACGAGCGCGGCACGCGTGGCGTCGAGGATCGCGCGGTCGGTCTCGGCGCTGCGCGGGCGTCCCGTGCGGCCTTTCCGGGGGCTGGCGGAGTGGTGCATGCGGGCGACCATACCGGCCGGTAAGCGGGCGGGTGCCGAGGCTCGTGAGGCAGATCACGGAGTACGGGGCCGGAAGTGGGTGCCGAGAGGGGGCCGCGGCCAGTTACGCTACGGGTCGTAGCGTAAGAGCGATAGCCACCGGGCCTTGGGTGGGGACCCAGGGCCCAATCGACCGGTCCTTCGGGATCGGGCACGGTCCTCCTCGGGACCGAACGGGCACCGAACCCGTCGTACGCCGGCATTCCGGCGGGGCGTGCGGGCGGGGGCGGTGCCCAGCGGCAGATCCGACACGTCCGGCGAGCCCGATCGGTGCCGCCGGGCCGGAATTTCCGCATCGCTTTTCGGAACGGAGCGCCCAGGGGGGAGGATGGACCCATGCAGCCACGCAACATGTCCATGAGCGGAGTCGTCGACCTTGCCGCAGTGAAGGCGGCCGGGGAAGCGAAGCAGAAGGCGGAGCACGCGCGTGCCGAGGCCGCCCGTACGGGCCAGGCCCCCGTCGGCGGTGCCCGGCTGGTGTTCGACGTCGACGAGGCGGGGTTCCAGCAGGACGTCCTGCAGCGCTCCACCGAGGTTCCGGTCGTCATCGACTTCTGGGCCGAGTGGTGCGAGCCGTGCAAGCAGCTGGGTCCGCTGCTGGAGCGCCTCGCGGGGGAGTACGCCGGCAAGTTCGTGCTGGCCAAGATCGACGTCGACGCCAACCAGATGCTGTTCCAGCAGTTCGGGGTGCAGGGCATCCCGGCGGTGTTCGCGGTCGTCGCGGGCCAGCCGATCCCGCTGTTCCAGGGCGCGGCCCCGGAGTCGCAGATCCGCCAGGTGCTGGACCAGCTGGTGCAGGCCGCCGAGCAGCAGTTCGGCATCGTGGGCGCACCGGTGGACGCGCCGGCCGCGGGTGAGCAGGAGGCGGCGGCCGAGGCGCCGGCGCCGGTCGGCCCGTACGACGCGCTGCTGGAGGCCGCGAACTCGGCGCTGGACTCCGGCGACCTGGGCGGCGCCATCCAGGCCTACCAGAACGTCCTCTCCGACGACCCGGCCAACCCGGAGGCCAAGCTCGGTCTCGCGCAGGCCGAACTTCTGCAGCGGGTGCAGGGGCTGGACCCGCAGGCCGTACGCAAGGAGGCCGCGGAGAACCCGGCCGATGTGCAGGCGCAGATCCGTGCCGCCGACCTCGATCTGGTCGGCGGGCATGTCGAGGACGCCTTCGGGCGGTTGGTCGACGCGGTGAAGCGGACGTTCGGTGACGACCGGGACGCCGCACGGGTGCGGCTCCTGGAGCTGTTCGAGGTGATCGGCGCGGAGGACCCGCGGGTGACCTCGGCGCGCACCGCCCTGGCCCGCGTGCTGTTCTGAGCCGCCGGCCTTTCCGACACCGCCGGGGCGCACCGCCCCGTAAGCACCCCTGACAAACAGCAGCGGCCGCGTTTTACCAAAACTTGGTAAACGCGGCCGCTGTTACTTGGAGTAAGCCAGGTGGGTGCCTTCATGGCGATATGTCCGTAGTTCATTGATGTCTCTTCGTTGTTAACGACGACCGTCCGTACCCGGGCGATATCAGCGGGTCGCTGCCTGGTTATCGGCCCGTTACCCGCAAGTAACGAGCCTCTTGTGCGGCGGCTGCGAATGCACCACGATCGGCCTCGCTCGGTCCATTCCCGCAGCCCGGCATCCGGCCGGTGCCGCGGGGTATTTGGGTCCCCACCGAGTGGTCGGCGGCAGTGGCGCCGGCCGTGGACAGGGGGGTCTCTGCCCCATCCGGCAGGGCCTGTCCAGTGAGGTTGCGCGAGAGCGTGGCCAGTGGTTGTCGCTCGGGGGTGATCGCCGGTATTCGGAACGCACTTCGCCTCCGAGGACGGGCGCTCTCCTTCCCGAGGACGTAGCACTTCTCCCATCCCAGGTGCGGCCGCTCAATTCAGACGGCCGACGCCGGAGATGTACGTCCGAGAAGGAGGAAAGTCATGGAGTCCCTGGCTCGTGGCGGGACCAGATGGAAGCGGTTCGCCGTCGTCATGGTGCCGAGCGTCGCGGCGACTGCCGCGATCGGCGTGGCCCTCTCGCAGGGTGCGCTCGCGGCCTCGTTCAGCGTGTCCGGCCAGCAGTTCAAGGTGGCCACCGACCGTCTGGAAGGCACCGGCTTCGTTCAGTACGGAGCCGTTGACGCCCAGAAGGACGGCAAGGCGATCCCGGTCGCGGTCTCGGCGTTCTCCAGCGCCAAGATCAAGAACCTGTGCCAGTCCGTAGTCGTGCCCGTCCCGGTCTTCGGTGACGTGTCGATGGTGCTCAAGGCGGGCGGCGGCGCCAAGCCGGTCGAGGCGAAGAACCTCTACATCGACCTCGACCAGCTCAGCGCGGACGCGACCTTCAACAACATCAACATCGGTGTTGCCGCGGGTTCGACGTCCAAGGGTCCCGGCATCAAGAAGGGCGACAAGACGGACCCCGGTTCGTTCGCCCAGGAGGCCGACACCGCCACGCTGACCGGCGTCAAGCAGACGGCCTGGGCGACCACGGCCGGCACGTTCAAGCTCAGCGGCCTCAGCATGAAGGTCACCAAGGGCAAGAACGAGTGCTACTGACGCACTGAGTGTGCGGGCGCGGGGCGAGCTGTGCGGCGTCTTGAGCCGTGCCCCGTGCCCGTACGCCGGTGGTGCGTCGTAGGCCACTCCAGCTCAGAACCACCGAATTAGCCAGTCCCGAGGAGCTGTACGACATGAGCGCCGAAACGCGACCACGGCTGATCGAGTCCATCGGCCACAAGCGGCTTTCGTTCCGGGAGTGGCGTGGCCGTCGCCCGTTCTGGGGCGGTCTGCTGACTCTGCTCGGCGGGGTCCCGATCATGTACTTCCCCTACGCGCATCTCACGCTCGGGGGCATGACCCTCAGCATGGCGACAACGGCCGGTGCGGGCTCGCTGATCATCGGCGTGCTGCTGGTCGTGCTCGGTCTCACCATGTGGTTCCAGCCGGCCTCGCGCGTGTTCGCGGGCGTGGCGGCGATTCTGCTCTCCCTGGTCTCCCTGGTCGTCTCGAACTTCGGCGGCTTCGTGGTCGGCTTCCTGATGGGGCTGATCGGCGGTGCGCTGGCGGTTGCCTGGGCGCCGGGCAGTCCGGAGAGCAAGGGCGACGCCGGTGAGGCGGCCCGCGATGTGCCCGCCGGGCCGGTGCTGGCCACCCATCCCACGCCGGCCACCGGCGCCGGTTCGGGGTCGGGCTTCGGACTGGACGACCTGTCAGGAACGAGCCCGACCAACGGGCCGAACAACGGGAGGCACCGTGCCGGGTGACGAGCTGCACCAGAACGCAGCCGCCGGGGCGAGATCCGGGCCGCGGCACGCGGCGCCGAAGAAGCCGTTGCTGACGCGGCTCCACGTGCCCGCGGGCAAGGCGATCGCCATCGCCGCCATGCCGTCCGCCGTGCTCATGGGCATGGGGCTGACGCCCCAGATGGCGATGGCCAAGGCGCAGCCGCCCACGAGCCCCTTCAAGGACGGTCCGTGTGTGACCGCTCCGGACAAGACGGACCAGGGCGGCGAAGATTCCACGGCGAAGGACGGTGCCAAGGACGACGCCGAGCCGTCCGCCACCCCCTCGCCCAAGCCCTCGCCGTCGGCGAGCAAGGAACCGACCAAGGCCCCCGAACCGTCCGACTCCCAGAAGACCGACGAGCCGTCCGGCTCCGCATCGCCGTCGCCGTCTCCGTCTCCGTCGGCCTCTGACGAGGAGAAGGACGACGGCGGGGGGCTGCTGGGCGGCATCGGTGACGCGCTCGGCGGCCTCTTCGGCGGCGACGACTCCAAGGAGACGGACGCTTCGCCGAGCCCGTCGCCCTCGCAGTCCACCGCGACCGCTTCGCCGAGCCCCTCGCCGACCGCGTCCAAGGACTCCACGTCCACGGACTCCACGTCCACGGACTCCGGGTCCGACAAGGTCACGGATGCCGTCAAGGGCGTCACGGACGGTGTCACCAGGGGCGTCGAGGACCCGTCGAAGGCGGCCAACGACACCGTCCACGGCGCCGTCGGCACGGCGGACAGCGTCCTGCCCGGTGGGGGTCTGGACGGCAAGGACGCCGATGGCAAGGAGTCGTTCCCCTGTGTCGTGGAGAACAAGCAGGCGGGCAAGAACGAGCAGACGCCCGTCACGCTGCCCGACGACCCGTGGCACCTGGAGTCCAGCGGGCTCACCCTGCGCGGTCTGGACTTCGAGGGCGTGGTCAACGTCACGACCCAGAGCGGCCGCACCAAGCAGGCGCTGAAGTTCACCGCCGACACCGTGGACATCGCCGATCTGCACCAGACCGTCGACGACCGGGCATCGGGCAAGAAGTACCACGTCCGATCGGACCCGGGCTCCACGTCGACCATGCGCGGCGGCAAGGTGACGATGTACACCGAGCGGCTTCAGGGCAATCTCTTCGGGCTGATCCCGATCGTCTTCGATCCGGAGCACCCGCCGCCGATCAATGTCTCGTTCGCCTACTTCACCAAGGTGAAGATCGATCAGGCGGGCCAGTTCGGCGGCAACCTCCATGTCCCGGGCATGCGGGTGAGCATCGAGGACTGACCGGAGCACCACCCGGCCGAAGCCTTTCCGGGAGCCGCAGAAAACGACGGTGGGCCGCCCCTCAACAGGGGGCGGCCCACCGCCGTTTTCATGACCTACGGGAGCGTCAGGCGCTCTCGCCGCCGAGGTGGTGCACCCGGACCATGTTGGTGGTGCCGGGGACGCCGGGGGGCGAACCGGCAGTGATGATCATGGTGTCGCCCTTGCTGTAGCGCTGGAGCTTCAGCAGCTCGGCGTCCACGATGTCCACCATCGCGTCGGTGTTGTCGACGTGCGGCGCGACAAAGGTCTCCACGCCCCAGCTCAGCGACAGCTGGTTGCGGGTGGCGGCGTCGGTGGTGAAGGCCAGGATCGGCTGGCAGGCGCGGTAGCGCGACAGCCGGCGGGCGGTGTCACCGGACTTGGTGAAGGCGACCAGCGCCTTGCCGTCCAGGAAGTCCGCCATCTCGCAGGCCGCGCGGGCCACCGCGCCGCCCTGCGTACGCGGCTTCTTGCCGGGCACCAGCGGCTGCAGGCCCTTGGACAGCAGCTCCTCCTCGGCCGCCTCGACGATCTTCGACATCGTCTTGACGGTCTCGATCGGGTAGGCGCCGACCGAGGACTCCGCGGAGAGCATGACCGCGTCGGCGCCGTCGAGAATGGCGTTGGCGACGTCGGACGCCTCGGCGCGGGTCGGCCGGGAGTTGGTGATCATCGACTCCATCATCTGGGTCGCGACGATCACCGGCTTGGCGTTCCGGCGGCACATCTCCACCAGGCGCTTCTGCACCATCGGGACCTTCTCCAGCGGGTACTCCACCGCCAGGTCGCCACGGGCCACCATGACCGCGTCGAAGGCCATCACGACCTCCTGCATGTTGGCGACCGCCTGCGGCTTCTCGACCTTGGCGATGACCGGGACCCGGCGGCCCACCTCGTCCATGACGCGGTGCACGTCCTGGACGTCCTTGGCGTCCCGGACGAAGGACAGCGCGACCATGTCGCAGCCCATGTGCAGGGCGAACTTGAGGTCGTCGATGTCCTTCTCGGACAGGGCCGGGACGTTCACCGCGGCGCCGGGCAGGTTGATGCCCTTGTGGTCGGAGATGACCCCGCCCTCGATGACGATGGTGCGCACCCGGGCGCCGTCGACCTCGACGACCTGGAGCGCGACATTGCCGTCGTTGATCAGGATCGGGTCGCCCTTGGAGACGTCACCGGGCAGGCCCTTGTAGGTCGTGCCGCAGATGGACTTGTCGCCGGGGACGTCCTCGGTGGTGATGACGAACTCGTCACCGCGGACCAGCTCGACGGGTCCGTCGGCGAAGGTCTCCAGGCGGATCTTGGGGCCCTGGAGGTCGGCCAGCACGCCGACGGCGCGGCCGGTCTCCTCGGAGGCCTTGCGGAGGCGCTGGTACCGCTCCTCGTGCTCCGATTGGGTCCCATGGCTCATGTTGAAACGGGCCACGTTCATACCGGCCTCGATCAGCGTCTTCAGCTGGTCGTAGGAGTCGACGGCGGGGCCCAGGGTGCAAACGATTTTGGAACGGCGCATGGGCTGGATCCTATCGGTTTGTTTAGGAGCGGAATATTCCACCTGGTGGAAGCCCCAGCGACTAGGCGTTGACCAGGGCGTATGTCTGCTGAGCGATCTCAAGTTCCTCGTCGGTGGGGACGACGGCGACCGCGACCCGGGCGTATTCGGGCGAGATCAGCCGCGGCTCGTCGCCCCGGACGGCGTTGAGCGAGGCGTCCACCGCCATGCCCATCTCCTCCAGGCCGTCGATCGCGGCCGCCCGCACCGGGGCGGCGTTCTCGCCGACGCCCGCGGTGAACGCCACCGCGTCGACCCGGCCGAGCACCGCGCTGTAGGCGCCGATGTACTTCTTCAGCCGGTGGATGTAGATGTCGAAGGCCAGCTTCGCCTGGGTGTCGCCCTCGTCGATCCGGCGGCGGATCTCGCGCATGTCGTTGTCGCCGCACAGCCCGACGAGACCGCTCTTCTTGTTGAGCAGCACGTCGACCTCGTCCTCCGACATCCCGGCGACCCGCTTGAGATGGAAGGTCACCGCGGGGTCGATGTCGCCGGAGCGGGTGCCCATGACCAGGCCCTCCAGCGGGGTGAGCCCCATCGAGGTGTCCACGCAGCGGCCGCCGGCCACCGCCGAGGCGGAGGCGCCGTTGCCCAGGTGCAGCACGATGACATTGATGTCTTCGGGGGCCTTGCCGAGCAGCTCGGCGGTCTTGCGCGAGACATAGGCGTGCGACGTGCCGTGGAAGCCGTAGCGGCGGATGCGGTGCGCGTCGGCGGTCTCCACGTCGATCGCGTAGCGGGCCGCGTACTCCGGCATCGTGGTGTGGAACGCGGTGTCGAAGACCGCGACCTGCGGCAGGTCGGGGCGCAGCGCCCGGGCGGTCCGGATGCCGGTGATGTTCGCCGGGTTGTGCAGCGGCGCGACCGGCACCAGCCGCTCGATCTCCGTCAGCACCTCGTCGTCGATCACGGTCGGCGCGCTGAACTTCAGCCCGCCGTGCACCACACGGTGGCCGATCGCGGCCAGCTCCGGGGAGTCGAGCCCGAGGCCGTCCGCGGACAGCTCCGTGGCGACGGCCTTGAGTGCGGCCTTGTGGTCGGCTATCGGGCCCTCGGTCTCGCGCTTGGCGCCGCCGGTGGCCAGCGGGGTGTGGGCCAGACGCGAGGTCTCCTCACCGATCCGCTCGACGAGACCGACGGCCAGCCGGGTGCCCGCGGGGGAGCCGTTGATCGACTCCGTCTGCATGTCGAGCAGCTGGTACTTCAGCGACGAGGAGCCGGAGTTGAGGACGAGGACGCGGGAGGCGGTGGCAGTCATAAAGCTTTCCGATGGGGAGGGGTGTTTCGGGGGGCTCAGGCGGTGGGTGCGGCGCCGGGCTGCGCGCCCTGTGCCTGGATGGCGGTGATGGCCACGGTGTTGACGATGTCCTGGACGAGGGCGCCGCGCGACAGGTCGTTGACCGGCTTGCGCAGACCCTGCAGGACCGGGCCGACCGCGACCGCGCCGGCCGAGCGCTGCACGGCCTTGTAGGTGTTGTTGCCGGTGTTGAGGTCCGGGAAGATCAGCACGGTGGCCTTGCCGGCCACGTCCGACTCGGGGAGCTTGGTCCGCGCGACCGCGGAGTCCACCGCCGCGTCGTACTGGATCGGGCCCTCGACCAGCAGGTCGGGACGGAGCGCGCGGACCAGCTCGGTGGCCTTGCGAACCTTGTCGACGTCGGCGCCGGAGCCGGAGGTGCCGGTGGAGTACGACAGCATCGCGATCCGCGGCTCGACGCCGAACTGGGCGGCGGTGGTGGCCGACTGGATGGCGATGTCGGCGAGCTGCTCGGCGTTCGGGTCCGGGTTGACCGCGCAGTCGCCGTAGACCAGGACGCGGTCGGCCAGGCACATGAAGAAGACCGACGACACGATCTGGGCGTTCGGCTTCGTCTTGATGATCTCGAAGGCGGGGCGGATGGTGGCCGCGGTGGAGTGCACCGCGCCGGAGACCATGCCGTCGGCCAGGCCCTCCTGGACCATCAGGGTGCCGAAGTAGGAGACATCCGCGACCACGTCGAAGGCCAGCTCGTAACTGACCCCCTTGTGGGCGCGCAGCTTCGCGTAGAGCTCGGCGAACCGCTCGCGCAGCTCGGAGGTCTGCGGGTCGATGATCTGGGCGCCCGCCAGGTCTATGGCCAGGTCGGCGGCGCGCTTGCGGATCGACTCCTCCTCGCCGAGCAGGGTCAGATCGCAGACGTCGCGGCGCAGCAGCACATCGGCGGCGCGCAGTACGCGTTCCTCGGTGCCCTCGGGGAGGACGACGCGGCGGCGGCCGGACCGGGAGCGCTCGATCAGCTCGTGCTCGAACATCATCGGCGTGACGCGGCCGGAGCGGGCGACGGAGATCCGGTTCGTCAGCTCGGCGGTGTCCACATGCCGTTCGAAGAGGCCCAGTGCGGTCTCCGCCTTGCGGGGGGAGGCGGCGTTGAGCTTGCCCTCGATGGCGAACAGCTCGGCGGCGGTGGGGAACGAGCCGCCGGGCACGGAGACGACCGGGGTGCCGGGAGCGAGGCGGCCGGCCAGCGCCATGATGTCGGGCCCCGGCCGTTCGTCGAGGGTGAGCAGCACTCCGGCGATCGGCGGGGCGCCGGCGCTGTGCGCGGCGAGCGAGCCGATGACCAGGTCGGCGCGGTCCCCCGGGGTCACCACGAGGCAGCCGGGGGTCAGCGCCTTGAGGAAGGTCGGCAGCATGGCGCCGCCGAAGACGAAGTCCCGCGCGTCCCGGGCGAGCCCGGAGTCGTCGCCGAGCAGCACCTCCGCGCCGAGGGTGTGCACGATCTGCGCGACGGTCGGCGCGGAGAGCGAGCCGTCCTCGGGGAGCACGTAACAGGGGACGGGGAGGCGGGCGGAGAGCCGGTCGGCGACGGCCTCGCGCAGCTCGGGGGCGACCCGGTTCACGACCATGGCGACGACGTCGCAGCCCAGCGACTGGAAGGCCCGGTGGGCGTTGCGGGCCTCGGCGCGTACGGACTCGGCCTCCTGGCCCTGGCCGCCGACGACGGCGATCAGCGAGGCGCCGAACTCGTTGGCGAGCCGGGCGTTGAGGCTCAGCTCGTCCGGGAGGCTGGTGTCGGCGTAGTCCGAGCCGAGGACCAGGACGTACTCATAGTCCCTGGCCACCGCGTGAAAGCGGGCGACGAGCCGGGAGACCAGCTCGTCGGTGCCGCGCTCGGCCTGGAGAGTGCCGGCCTCCTCGTAACTCAGGCCGTATACGGTGTCCGCGGACTGGGTGAGCCGGTAGCGGGACCGCAGCAGATCGAAGAGCCGGTCCGGTCCGTCGTGGACCAGCGGGCGGAAGACCCCCACCCGGTCGACATGGCGGGTCAGGAGCTCCATGACTCCCAGCTCGATGACCTGGCGGCCGTCGCCGCGGTCGATCCCGGTCACGTACACGCTGCGCGTCACGCGTGCTCTCCGATCCGTTGCATCGCTCTTCGTTCCGTTGCTCACCAGGGCAAATCACCCGTTATTGTTGGGCTTGCCCCCCTTGACAATACCTGCGTGGGTGGCTAGGCCGCTCTCCCAGTTTCCCCTGAGCGTCCGGTGAAGGAACAGTGGGGTGCCCGCCGGGTGAAGGCAGTGCCCTCCGGCCCGTGAAACAATCGGACCGGCTCTCACGAACCGACCGCGAGCACAGGAGACACAGCACGATGCGTATCGGAGTCCTCACCGCAGGCGGCGACTGCCCCGGACTGAATGCTGTGATCCGGTCTGTCGTCCACCGCGCCCTCACCGGCCACGACGACGAGGTGATCGGCTTCGAGGACGGCTTCAAGGGCCTGCTCGAAGGACGCTTCCGCAAGCTCGATCTTGAAGCGGTCAGCGGCATCCTCGCCCGCGGCGGCACCATTCTCGGCTCGTCCCGGCTGGAGCGCGACCGGCTCCGCGAGGCCTGCGAGAACGCCAAGGACCTCTCCAAGGACTACGGCATCGATGTGCTGATCCCGATCGGCGGCGAGGGCACGCTGACCGCCGCCCGGATGCTGTCGGACGCCGGGATGCCGGTCGTCGGCGTCCCGAAGACCATCGACAACGACATCTCCTCCACCGACCGCACCTTCGGCTTCGACACCGCCGTCGGCGTGGCCACGGAGGCCATCGACCGCCTCAAGACCACCGCGGAATCGCATCAGCGCGTCATGGTCGTCGAGGTCATGGGACGGCACGCGGGCTGGATCGCGCTGGAGTCCGGGATGGCCGGCGGCGCCCACGGCATCTGCCTGCCGGAGCGGGAGTTCGACGTCAACGACCTGGTCAAGATGGTCGAGGAGCGGTTCGCCCGGGGCAAGAAGTTCGCCGTGGTCTGCGTCGCCGAGGGCGCGCACCCGGCCCCCGGCACCATGGACTACAAGAAGGGCGCCATCGACCCGTACGGCCACGAGCGGTTCTCCGGCATCGGCAACGCCCTCGCCCACGAACTGGAGAAGCGCCTCGGCAAGGAGGCCCGCCCGGTCATCCTCGGCCATGTCCAGCGCGGCGGCACTCCCACCGCCTACGACCGGGTGCTCGCCACCCGCTTCGGCTGGCACGCCGTCGAGGCCGCCCACCGCGGTGACTACGGCAGGATGACCGCCCTGCGCGGCACGCACATCACGATGGTGCCGCTGGCCGAGGCCGTCACCGAGCTCAAGACGGTGCCCGCGGACCGGATGGACGAGGCCGAGTCGGTCTTCTGAGCCGCAGACCTCCGAGCCGCAGACCTCCGAGGCACGGGCCTTCTGCGGCACGCTCTCCAGCGTCACGTCTTCGGTACTGACCACCGCAACGGCGGCGCGCTTCCCCCTGGTTGAGGGGAAGC